>SYDZ01000012.1 GCA_005801025.1 Actinomycetota bacterium | reverse complement strand
CCTTTGCGCCAGTCAAACTTTTCAACGGCGTGCATCAAGCCCAAGTTGCCCTCTTGGATGAGATCCAATAGTGGAAGTCCTGAAGCCTGGTATTTCTTGGCGATTGAGACAACGAGTCGCAGGTTGGATTGCACGAAGGAACGCTCGGCGTTCTCGCCATCTCTGACCAAATTGCGGAGTTCACGCTTTTTGGCCGGAGTCAGTGCCTTGGTATCAAGAGTTTCAGATTCTTCTTTGGCGGCTTTACCAGCCTCAATCTGCTTGGCAAGACGAACTTCATCGTCCTTGGTGAGCAGTTGGTACTGTCCGATATCTGACAGATAAAGACGGACTAGATCCTCTTCATCACGATCTACGCGATCCTTAGCCACCTGAGAACCCCATTTCTTTCGGATTGATATCTTGGGAAAACCGAACAGTTTCCTGAGCAGTTCACCAACAATTTTGAGACTGCCACATCTCAAAATCCATTGCTCTTGGGAACGATACCGACCACAAGGCATTCCTCAACCAGGTAAACAAAGTTCTCCGAAAATCTGTTGAAATAACGTTACTGGGTCAATTGAGTAAGGTGTAAAACTAGGCAAACCAGTGGTTTCAGTGTAAAAATACGCGAACAACAAAGGAGTAATTCAATGGCAAATCCGCTACTCAATGAAAAGCGTCTGGAACAGGCAGCCAAAGCCAACGGTTCAGGTTGGGCTGCTCCGGACCCGACGACTCGTGCTGGCATGTCGGACGGTCCCGTGACTCCATGGGTCGGTGCAGGCCGCACGATGACTGTGGCTGGAACAGCGAGCGCTACGGCGGTACTGTTCGTGCTGTTGCTCGCCGCAGCCACAGTGGGCTGGCTGGGTGTGGACGCACCACGAGGCGAGGTCTACAAGTTTCCGAGTTACGCCATTGGTGGTTTGTTAGTTGGTTTTGGTTTGGCGATTTTGCTGACGTTCAAACCTCACCTTGCTAAGTTCCTTGCTCCGATTTATGCAATTGCTGAGGGATTATTTGTTGGTGCGATCAGCAAGGCCTATGAGACGTATTACGACGGCATCGTCATACAGGCAGCCGGAGCGACTATTGCTGTGTTCGCCGTGATGTTGGCGATGTACGGCCTACGGATTATCAAAGTAACCAATCGTTTTCGTCGCATTGTCGTTGGTGCAACGATGGGAGTAGCACTTTTTTATGGTGTGTCAATGTTGATGAGCTTGTTTGGAGCTACACCTCCCTTTATCAGTTCGGCAAGTGGTGTCGGTATTGGCTTTAGTTTCTTGGTCGCTGGTCTCGCAGCGTTTAACTTGGCACTTGATTTTGATTTCATTGAACGGGGTGCCAAACAAGGCATGCCCGAGTCAACCGAATGGTTCGCTGCTTTCGGCGTCATGGTGACTGTCGTCTGGCTGTATCTGGAAATCTTGCGACTGCTTTCCAAACTGCGTGAGCGCTAGAGAAGCTTTTTACAGAGTCTGTAAGAAACCGATCAACGCCGTGTTGAATTCGTCAGGCATTTCTTGTTGCGTCCAATGTCCAGCTCCTGGGATGATAACGCTGCCTTTGTAGTTCGGCGTCAGTCCGTTAACAGCGTCAAGGGTGTCGAGTCGTGGGGCAATGACGGCGTCTTTGTCGCCGCCGATAAAAAATGTCGGCATAGAAATGCGCTCAACAGGAATATCTTTGAGTACCTCAAAGTTTGCGTCTAGGTTTCGATACCAACTCACGGGACCGAAAAATCCACTGTTGGTGAATTGTTTGACATAGTGATCAAGATCGTCCTGCGTGAGCCATGTTGGTAAATGCGTCGGAACATCTTTAAACATGTCAAGGAATCCGCTGCCCTGCATCGGTGGTAATTCGCTGAAGTCAGTGGGACCTGGTTTATACATCGCACCTGAAGCAGCCCACATGAATTGGTGCATCGTATTGCGAATATCGGTTTCAAGTTCTAACTCGGCTGGGCCAACCTCCTGAAAATACAGCATGTAGAAAAAACGATCGGTGAACATCATTTTGAAAAGTTCAGTCGGCTTCATAGGCCACGGTGTAAACGGCACGCTGACTGCGCAGATCGCGTTAACCCGACTGGGGTGCAAGCGTCCAGCCTCCCAAACTACGAGTGCGCCCCAATCATGTCCGACGAAAGTTGCATCGTCGTGACCAGTGGCATCCAATAAGCCGACGAGGTCTCCCGTGAGATTTTTGATGCCATAGTCGGTCACGTTTTTCGGTGATGAAGAAAATCCGTAGCCGCGCTGATCGGGGGCAAGAACATGAAAACCAGCGTCGGCGAGAAAGCCCATTTGGTGTCGCCAGGAGTGAGCTGACTCTGGGAAACCATGGCTGAGAATGACGCATGGACCTTTGGGGTCACCAGATTCCGTGACTTGCAGGTTGACGCCGTTAGTAGCGATGACGCGATGGGTGATCTCATGACTCATAGGGTCAGTATTGCCTAAGTCCTCGCTCGGATTAGCCCCGAGGTGACATAGAAATTCAGGTTGGATTGCGGCGCGCTAATGGACTGGCCTCAAGAAGTGAATCGGGCAGGGGTTGACCCGTGACTTCGTCTGTCCAATAGGTGCCAGCGTCTAGGCGATTGAGAGCAGTTTCGACGTCGGCTAAATCTTTTTCGATGGCATCAAGGTCAATCGTTGATGGTTGTTCGTTCATCGGATCGTTTGCGGACATGGGCTTAGAGTAGTCGCAAGATAGTGTTGTCACCTATGCCTACAACTTTCCCCCCTTTTGACGGTTCCGCCCCTAAGAGTCAGAAGTTTGCTTCTGAACCCGAGATGGGGATTGACCCAACCAAGCGATACACCGCCACCATGGAAACTTCAATGGGGACCATGGTGATCGCTTTGGATGCCGTGAAGGCTCCACGAACAGTGAACAGTTTCGTGTTTTTGGCTCTCAACCACTATTACGACGGCATTATTTTCCACCGCATCATTAGGGGTTTCGTTTGCCAGGGTGGAGACCCGACTGGCACTGGTCGAGGTGGACCTGGCTACCAGTACGCCGACGAATTGCCTAAGGCTGGCCAATATCAAATCGGTTCATTAGCGATGGCCAATGCAGGACCGAACACCAATGGTTCACAGTTCTTCTTGATCAGTGGTCCAAGTGGTGTTGGGTTGCCGCCGGCTTACTCGTTGTTCGGTCAGGTTGTCAAAGGACTTGAGATCGTTGAAGCGATGCAGAATGTGCCGACTGGCGCCGGAGATCGACCCACCACCGATGTTGTCATCAACTCGGTGACGATCACCGTCGCTGACTGATCGTTGGTTGATGTCGCCTCGAGTGACTCAACTGAGCAAGGCGCAAGCGCGTCGCATTGCTTTGCAGGCGCAGGGGTTCGCTCAGCCTCGCCCAAGTGGTCGAGTTGATAGTCGTCATCTACGCCAGGTGCTTGATTGCATTGGTTTGATCCAGATTGACTCAGTCAATGTTTTGGTACGAAGCCAAGAACTTCCATTGTTTTCGCGTTTGGGTAGTCACCGTCGTGACTTGATTTCTTCGGCCACAAAGAGTGGTGAGCTATTTGAGTATTGGGGTCATGCAGCCGCTCATGTGCCGACTCGTGATCATCGCTTGTGGCGTTGGAAAATGGAGCAGTCGATTCAAGGAGCGTGGCGTTCCGCAGAGAATCTTGTCAAGAAGAAGCGCACATTTATTGAGGAGATTTTTTCTCAGGTTGTGAGCGATGGACCAATTGCGGCTGG
>SYDZ01000111.1 GCA_005801025.1 Actinomycetota bacterium | reverse complement strand
GCTGGCCTTGAGGTTGTACATGAAGGCAGTACCACCAGCCACGATTGGAAGGTATGCGTATGGACGACCTGCGGCTGATGCAGTTTCATCGGCGGCTACGTCGCCGTTACGATCAATAAGTGCCGCTTGGAAAGGAATTTCTGAAACAGCAAAGTCGACTTGATTCTGGTAATAAGCTGCGCGACCGGCGGTTGATCCCACACCTTGGAAGTTGATCACGAGACCCTGACGAGCCACATCAGCACGCCATTGGTCGACGGCAATCTGGCTCCATGTTGAACCCGCACCATCGACTGGAGCGCCGGCGTGTACCACTGCAGGTGAGACGAATGCTAGTGAGGTAAACAATGCAGCGGTTGCTAGGACGAATTTCTTGATGCGACACATCAGCCAAACCTTCCGTTTACATAATCATTGGTACGGGGATCCTCGGGATTGCTGAAGATGGTCTTAGTCGGACCCTCTTCAATGATCCGTCCGGGCTCGTTTTCAGCGGCCAAGAAGAAGGCACAACGATGAGAAACGCGCTGCGCTTGTTGCATGTTGTGGGTCACGATAACGACAGTGATCGTTTCACTGATTTCGCTGATGGTCTGCTCAATGCGTCGTGTTGAGGTTGGATCAAGCGCCGAACATGGTTCGTCCATCAACAACACTTGTGGGCTCACCGCTAGCGAGCGGGCGATACATAGACGCTGTTGCTGTCCGCCGGATAACGCACGACCTGGGTCACCAAGACGATTCTTGACTTCGTTCCACAAACCGGCTTTGGTGAGACATGATTCGATGAGATCATCTCGTTCTGAACGAGTTGATTTAAGGCCTGACAGCTTGAGTCCTGCCAACACATTTTCGGCAACAGTCATTGCCGGAAATGGGTTCGGCTTTTGGAAAACCATGCCGATTCGACGTCGAACGTCGGTCACAGGAATTGCGCCACGATAGATGTCGACGCCGTCAATGAGAATTTCACCGGCAAGTGTTGCGCTTGGAACAAGTTCGTGCATGCGGTTGAGGGTTCGTAAGAAAGTGCTCTTTCCGCAACCAGAAGGTCCGATGAGAGCCGTGACTTGGCCTGGTGCCATGTCAAGGTTGACTCCTTCAAGAACTTTTTTGGTTCCGAACCAACATGCAACATTGCTCGCAGTCAATCCTGCGGCTTTATGCCCAGGATCAAGCAATGAGATGTCTGATGACATTGCTGTTGTGTTAGATGAAGTGGTATCGATTGACGTCATGCCAATCCCTTTCTCTTAAGTCGACGCTTCTTTAGTCGGCTGATGTTGTCTGGACCTCGTCCACCAATTGCTCGGGCGATAACGAAGAGAATGAGAACGAGAACGACGAGCACTAACGCGCCAGTCCATGCTCGCTGCACTTGTGCTTCTTGGGGAAAGCGGATGAGCCGGAAAACGAAGTAAGGAAGCGCATCTTGCTTGCCGGATAACGGATTGGCATTCATAACGAAGGCACCACCGACAGTCAAAATGAGCGGTGCAGTCTCACCGATCACGCGGGCAACGCCGAGAATGACAGCGGTGACGAGACCAGATTTTGCTGTCGGTAAAACAACTCGTGACGTAGTTCGCCATTCTGTTCCGCCGAGGGCCAGCGATGCCTCGCGAAGGCCACCGGGGACTAGCCGTAACACAACTTCGGATGTTCGGGTAACTGTTGGCAAGAACAAAACAGCAAGAGCAAGGGAACCAGCGAGACCAGTTTGCTGATTACCGAGGGCCAAGATCCAAGCGGCATATATAAAGAGACCAGCCACAATTGACGGGACAGCGCTCATTGCGTCGATGATCATACGGAGTGGTTTGGTGAGACGACCCTTAACTTCGTTGAGATACACAGCGGTTGTGATTCCGAGGGGAACCGAGATGAGGCTGGCAATACCAACTTGTTGCAAAGTTCCGACAATTGCGTGTGCTCCACCACCTTCGGTTGCGTCACTGAGTGCGCCGACAAACTTTTGATCTTGGGTGAAGAACTGTGGTCGCAATGACTCGTAGCCCTTGCTAATGACGTAACCGAGAACCAAAATTAAGGGAACTACTGCAGCCATGCCGCCAGTCCAGATGAAAGTTCTTGCCAAATGGTCTTTGGCTTTGACTGCGCCACGTAGTTCCCAAACTGCCACTGTAGAAATGATGTTGAAAAATACATACCAGCACACCAAAAATCCAAGTGCGCCGGAAACTGGCAACAACATTTGGAAGAAGAAGTAACTCAGTGCCAACGCCGAAACAGCGGAACCAGTCAGCACAATGACATCAACTATTTCGATATCGCGAATCTTGATACGTTCTTCGGTGTTGATCTTGTCTTCGCCACTGTCGTTCTGTGTCGTGTTCAGAGTCGTTGTCATGTCAGATCTCCGTTGACGATCCTGATCGTGACTTACTGACTACGGTTGAGGCTGCGGCGTTCACCAACAGCGTGATAATGAAGAGTGCCAGACCAGCGGCCATCAAAGCACTAATTCCGAATGTGCTTGATTCACTGAACTTCAGCGCAATCAATGCGGCGATGCTATTTGAGCCCTGATCAAGAATTGACCATTTTGCAGTAAAAGCGGGCGAAATGATGAGCGTGACTGCGATGGTTTCGCCGAGCGCGCGACCGAGGCCGAGCATTGAGCCACCGATGATTCCGCCGCGTCCAAATGGCAATACCACATCGCGTACAACTCCCCAACGAGTTCCACCAAGGGCCATGGCTCCTTCGCGTTCGCCTGGGGGAGCCTGTGAGAACACTTCACGCATAACGGCGGTACAAATGGGGATCACCATTAACGACACGATGACACCAGAGATGAAGGTTGATGACGGGAAGATGCCGAGCGAAGTTCCGTATTGATCGTCGACATGGAAAAAAGGAATCCAACCTAAGTGATCGGCCATCCACTTCGACAAGGTGATGAGTCGGGGCTGTAAGAAAAATAAGCCCCATAGTCCGTAGATCAAACTTGGTACAG
>SYDZ01000110.1 GCA_005801025.1 Actinomycetota bacterium | reverse complement strand
GATATCAGGGACTTTCGCCGACACGATTTCCTTCTCGCGCTCGAGCGATGGGTAATCAACATGCAAGTACAGACAACGGCGCTTGAGAGCTTCTGATAATTCGCGAGTATTATTTGATGTCAAAAAAACCATCGGAATCTGAGCGGCGGTGATTGTTCCCAGTTCGGGGATCGAGACTTGGTACTCCGAAAGAATTTCTAACAACAGCGCTTCAGTTTCAACCTCGACACGGTCAACTTCGTCAATCAGTAGGACCACTGGGTCTGGAGCGCTAATGGCTTCTAACAACGGTCGGGTCAACAAGAACTCTTTGCTGAAAATATCGTCGTGGACTTCATTCCACGAATCACTATTGCGGTCGGCTTGAATGCGCAACAACTGCTTCTTGTAGTTCCACTCATATAAAGCCTTTGACTCATCAAGACCTTCGTAACACTGCAAACGAATGAGACGAGCCCCCAACATCTCGGCCACGCTCTTGGCAAGTTGGGTCTTACCCGTGCCAGCAGGACCTTCCACTAAAATCGGCTTGGCCAAGCGGTCAGCCAAAAATGCGACTCCGGCGATGCCATCATCCGCCAAATAATTGACGTTGCGCAAGCCATCACGCACTTGTTGGACTGACGAAAAACGATGCTCCATGCTCATTATCCTACAAGTTCACGACCATTCACAAGAATTGAGACCCCTCAATAGAGCGAGCGGAGTGGACTGAGGACCTACTGTGTAGATCAATGAGTTCTGCCAATGCCGATCCGCAGCCTGCACCCGAACCATTAGCGAGCGCCGCAGGCTCTCAGTTGTTGCGCAGCAATGCAATTGTGGCGCTTGGCACAGGACTCTCGCGTCTGACTGGAATGTTGCGCATCATCGTCTTTGGTGTTGTCATTGGACAAACCGCCTTAGCAGATGTCTACGACGGTGCCAACAACTCCCCTAACGCTGTTTATGAATTGTTACTCGGTGGAGTTTTATCAGCCACCTTGGTTCCCATGTTTACCCGCATGCTCGAAGATCACGACCGCGAATCTGCTGAGGCTGTTGTCGGTGCCTCGGTTGTTCTCTTGGCCTTTATCACTGCAATTTCTGTTCTTTGTGCTCCTTTTATTTTTCGGCTCTTTTCCTTGAACCCCACCAACGGAATTGATGTCGACCAATTCCGCACGGTTGGCACGGTCCTCACTCGAATCTTTTTGCTGCAGATTTTCTTCTATGGTCTTTCAGCAGTCTTAGGATCTTTACTCAATGCACAACGGCGATTCTTTGCATCTGCATGGTCGCCTGTGCTGGCAAATATTGTGATCATTTGCACATTGCTGTATGTCCCGATTTTGTTACATCACCCTGGTCAAGAAATTGCATTATCGGACGTCTTGCTGAGACCGTCCTTCAAGTGGCTACTCGGCATCGGGGCAACTGGCGGTATCGCTCTCCAGGCTCTCATCTTGCTGCCTGCGATCCGTCGCTCGGGGCTAAATCTTCGCTTTCGCTTTCAACCCCGACATCCGGCGGTGAAGCGTCTTGTTTCGTTATCAGCGTGGACCTTCGGTTATGTGTTGGCGAATCAAATCACGATCATCGTTGTCAAAAATCTAGCTAGACCCGGTAGCGGCGGACAGGATGCGTTCACTAAGGCGACCACCTTTTTTTATTTCCCTCATGGCCTTTTGGCAATGAGTATCGCCACTACATTCATCCCAGAAATGGCACGCGCCGTCGCCCGTCGCGATCAACGGGCCTTTGTTGAGCGCACAACGCTCGGCCTGCGCCTCGTTGGACTCATGACCCTGCCGGCAGCTTTCGGATTTTTGGTGATGTCGCGACCCATTATCGGGGCTCTTTTGCAACACGGAAAATTTACTGCGGCAAACGCGGATCTTACGGCGCGTGCCCTCGCTGGATTATCGCTAGGTCTCGTCGGTTACTCAATGTATCTCTTTGCCCTGCGTGGCTTCTACGCTCACCAAGATACGCGCACACCATTTCTCATCAATGTCCTGCAAAATATCATCAACATCATTCTGGCTTTTGCCCTTGTCGCAAAGTACGACGTGCTCGGTCTTGGTATTGCCTTCGCTGTTTCGTACCTTGTCGGAGCTGTCGTTGCTCTATTCACTCTGCAGATCAAAGTCCGAACTTTCCCCGCCGCAAGTCTGCTCATGGATTTACTGCGGATGTTCTCGGCTGCAGTGGTGATGGGGATTGTGCTGTGGTTCATCATCAAACCGGTGGGTGCAAATAGTGGTCTCGGAGCGCTCCTGCGCGTCGCTTTTGGAACAGTCAGCGGAGCGGTTATTTACTTCGGTGCGCTGACCTTACTCAAAGTTCCTGAGGCGAGTTATTGGCGCACACTAACTCGCGGCTTGTTTGCCCTGCGTCCTACGCCGCCAAGTGATGATTTAACTCGGCAGGATGACTAATCCGTCGCGATGAATGACCAGTTGCGGAAAACCCTCATCTAGATCTGCTGTTCGTCGTCCCGCTGCAACTAATACTTGTTGCAGCGACATCAGGGAACTACCGCGGGCAATAATTCCTCCGTCGGAACCAGTCACTTCAATTGTGTCCCCCACTTCAAAATCACCTGCTGCGCTGACAACACCTGCGGGCAACAAAGATACTGCCTGGCGACGTAAGGCAAGAGCGGCACCCGCATCAACAACTACTCGCCCGCGTACCTCACTAGCGAAAGCGACCCATAGTTGACGCGAGGACAAATGACGATCAGAGCCGTGGAAGGTTGTGCCGATCGTTGACAACCCAGCAATTGACCCAGCCACGATCTTGTTCAGGACAGATTCAATCTGGGCTTGGGCGATGACCGCGCGCACACCAGACCAAGAAGCGATACGAGCTGCCGACAATTTTGAGGCCATCCCACCACTACCACGATTCGAACTTGAAGATCCCGCATCAACACTCATCAATGGG
>SYDZ01000109.1 GCA_005801025.1 Actinomycetota bacterium | reverse complement strand
GGACAAAAAATGAAAGTAATGACCCAGCAGTGGCGGGATCTGCTCTTCGCCCACTGGTCTTACGAGCCTGACGTCGTGCGGCGCTTGCTTCCTGATGGGGTCGAACTTGACACTTTTGCAGGACGTGCATACGTGGCCTTAGTCCCCTTCAACATGCGTCATCTGCGTGTGCGCTACCTACCCCCAATCCCGACAACTGCCAACTTCGCCGAAATCAATGTCCGCACCTATGTGATTTCTCAAGGCCGCCCAGCCGTCTGGTTCTTCTCTCTTGATACCCCGCAGTTGTTGCCAACGGCCGTGGCACGCACTGCTTTTAAACTCCCCTATTGCTACGCCAAGGCTGCTGTGAATTTGTCAGGCACTGGTCCAGGTGCAGTGCTCACAAGTTCTGTTGAACGGCGCTGGCCGACACAAGGCACATCGTCTATTGCGGTACGCGTTGGCCAACCTTTGACTCCTGGACCGTTGGAAGACTTTCTTACCGCACGGTGGGGTTTGGTGTCGGCTTCCCGGGGCAACAAGTTGTGGTACGGTCCCGTTGAACATGAGCCATGGCCGTTACACAGCGCGGAGTTATTGCACTTAGACGACAACCTAGTCACCGCCGCCGGATTACCCGCTCCGATTGGTGAGCCGCATCTGATGTTTAGTCCAGGAGTGAGCACCACGATTCATTCACTGCAAAGACTGAACCGAGCGATGTCATAGCCTCCAAAATGTTTTAACCACCGATTTGAGACATTGAGCGCTTCGGTCGAATGAAGTTCACCTGATTGATTTGGTGCCCAGCCCACTTCGTTCCAACAGCCATCGCCACTTGGGCTGCCACAGTTGCATCATCAGCGCCTGAACGCATTAAATCGCGCAAGTCAAACTCGGTCGTCGAAAACAAGCATGTCCTGAACTGACCATCGGCAGTCAAGCGCACCCGATCACAATCGCCACAGAAGGGCTTGGTCACGCTTGGAATCACGCCGACAGTTCCGACACCGTCGAGATAGCGCCAACGATCCGCCGGCGCAGCACCACGAGCTGGCACTAATTCAAGAGGATGCACAGCAGCAATACGCTCCACAATTTCATCCTGGCTGACGACCTTGTCATTCATCCAGTGTCCCTCAGCATCAAGAGGCATGAACTCAATGAAGCGCACCTCGACACCCTTATCGCGTCCGAACTCAGCGAGCTCGAGGATCTCATCATCATTGACACCGCGTTCAATCACCGCATTGATCTTGACGCTAGAAAATCCAGCATGGCGGGCCGCTTCAATACCGGCTAACACGCGTCCTAATTCATCACGACGCGTCATCGTTTCAAACTTCTTCCGATCAAGAGTGTCCAAACTGATGTTGATGCGGGCGATACCAGCAAGGCGCAACTCATCAACACAATTCACCAAGGTTGCTCCATTGGTCGTGATTGCAAGGTCAATGGGTTGACCTGCCAATGGCGAGGCCGAATCGGTGGGTACGACGAGGGCCGCCAACTTACTCACTAAGACTGGCAAGTGGGCGCGCATCGTGGGTTCACCGCCGGTGAGACGAATACCGTCAACTCCGTAATGTTCGACAACGATTCGTGCGAGACGTTCAATTTCTTCAAAACTCAGGACTTCTGTTTTTGGTACCCACACCATGCCCTCGGCTGGCATGCAATAAGTACAGCGAAAGTTGCAGCGGTCAGTCACCGAAATTCGCAGATCGCGAATCGTGCGCCCATACGGATCAACAAGATCCCGCACAACAGGTGTGACACTCATATGATCAGGATACGAGAAAGATGGTCGGTACCTCGCCCCCAACCGCTACACCATCACCATTGGGAACAATTGCTAAGGCATTGGCCAGGGCACTAGCAGCCAACTGGTGACTGCCCTGAGAGCGAACTGAGTCAATATGCAGGCGCCCATCGTCTTTGAATTGGGCAATAACTCTTTGATAGTGCACTTTGCCGTCGGGCGAACGGGGTAAGGCACTGTCGGCGATCGCCAAGATCGTGGCGCGGTCACATGCCGCAGGCGCATGCCCCGCCATCATTCGCAAAGTTGGACGAGCCAACAATTCAAAACTCACGAGAGAACTCACTGGATTGCCCGGTAAACCAAAAACTGGAATCTCGCGTCCTGTCGTGGACTTCAGCAAACCGAAAGCAAAAGGCTTAGCGGGTTTTATTGCCAACTGCATCCAACGCATCTCGGCGATCCGCGAGAGTACGCTTTTGACAACGTCATAATCACCCATACTCACACCACCACTTGTGACGATGGCATCACACTCTTCGGCGGCTTGACGCAAAACACCCTCAAGGGTTGCTTCATCGTCAACAACTATGCCGTAATCGACGGCCACTGCCCCGGCAGCGTTGACCATGCCCAATAACATCGTGCGATTACTCTCACGAATCTGACCTGGCGCTAAGACCGAACCATCATCAATCAGTTCATCACCAGTTGACAGTACGCAGACCCGCACTGTGGGAAACACCAATGGCTGACGGCAATTGATACTGGCCAGAACGCCAGCAACTGATGGGCGAATTTCAGTGCGCGCGTGAAACACCCTGTCACCACTGCGCACGTCGTCGCCCACGCCACGAATGGCATCGCCAACACGAGCAGCGCGAAAAATCTTCACCATTTGAGTGCCATCAAAAAGTTTTCGCACCCCAGTGAATTCTGTGTCCTCCACCATCACCACGCAATCGGCACCAGTCGGCATTGGTGCTCCAGTCATGATTCGAATTGCTTGCCCCGCACCGAGAGCGACGAGTGGCGCTGCGCCAGCAGCCACCTCACCAACGACGCCAAGTGACACTGCAGCATCCTTGCTCGCAACCTCAACATCGCAGGCCCGCACGGCGTAGCCGTCGACAGCGGAATTGGAAAATGGCGGCACATCTTCAGCAGACATGACATCTTGTGCCAAGACATAACCAGTGGCCCGAGCCAGGTCAATTCGTCGAGGTTCACCGACGGAGCAAGAGCCTAGGACGAACTCACGAGCCTCCTCGACGGAGATCAAAGGTTTCACAGCATCAGGAGACACGAATCAAACGGTACAACACGCAGTCGATGTCGGGGTGGGCGAAGTTCACATCTGCTGGCACACTCTTGTGATGAGCAGCGGTGCTGGACATGTGCGCGACATTCCTTCCCATGGCCTTTCGGCGACCTGGCACAGTACCGATGGGTTGAGTGTCGAGACTCTGAGTCTGAGTTTTGAGAATGATTCATGGACGGTTGAGGGATTTCTCGGCGGAGTTGACGTCCAATATGTGATGCGCTTGTCGGCCACCTGGCAATTACAACAGATGCTGTTATTCCGCGATCTTGATCAACCCGACTTATGGTTAGCCAATGACGGAGGTGGCAAATGGGGCGAAGTCAATGGTTCACACATTCGTGCACTTGGAGGATGTCAGGACATTGATGTGCGCGGCAGTTCTTTCACCCGCACCATGGGCATTCGCCGATTAGCAATTGATCTGGGCACAGTGACTCGTGTCGATACCGTCGTGGTCAACCCTGAAACCCTCAGTGTCACTCGGTCAACTTTGAGTTACACCCGAGTTGGAACTCGCTCATGGTCAATTGATCGCGATGACGATCATGGCAGTCATCAGTTTGACGTCGATGAATACGGATTACCACTCGACATTCCTGGCCATTTTCGACGCCTTGACCCAGGGAACATCTAGATCTGTGTTCGCAACCATTCGCGCACTGATCCGCCGAATTGAGGGTGTTGTAGTCCTGCTTCAATGACAGCCTCAAGCCAACCCTGGGGATTACCAATATCACGTCGTCCGATGTTGGAGATCACACCATGTAACGGGGTCACCGCTGCCTGTGCCGACAGCGCATCAGTCAGCAATACTTCGCCACTTGGACCCGGTTCCAACGCGTCCAACAAGTCAAAAACATCGGGCGTTAGCGCGTAGCGCCCAATAATGGCCAAATCACTCGGAGCATCTGCCAAGTTGGGCTTTTCGATGACGTCGGTAAATGGCAAAGACTCAATGCCGTCCGCACTTGACATTGGACCGACTGGAGTGACAATCCCATAGCGGAATAAATCTGCGGTTGGCATCTGTTTGAGAGCCACGGAGCCCACGCCAGTGGATTGCGTCAGAGCGCCTAGATCTTGCAATAAAGATGAATCAGACATCAGTTCATCGGGCAACATCACAAAGAAGGCCTCATCTCCGACGGCTTCACGCGCGCAGGCCACTGCGTGCCCCAAACCGCGAGGCTGATCCTGATAGGCGAAAGAAACTCGGACATCTTGGCGATAACGCCGTAATTGATCAGCCAAAACCCCCTGACCCTGTTTTTCAAGGCTTGACTCCACACCCAGATCGGTAGCGAAATAGTTCTCAATAGCTGGCTTGGCGTGACTCGTCACAATCACGAGATGATCAACCCCCGCCCCAAGGGCTTCGTCGATGATCAACTGCAGGGCTGGTCGATCAAGAATGGGCAACAGTTCCTTGGGTACAGACTTGGTCGCCGGCAACATGCGGGTGCCCTGACCGGCCGCTGGAATAACAGCAGTATGGATCCGTGGGGTGATCGCCATGCTCCGACTCTAGACTTTGGACTTCGGAGACAACCCCCCATGCCTACTTACGTTTACAAATTTACCGATACCGAAGAAACTATTGAAGTCCACCAGGCCTTCACCGAGGATGCTTTGACACAGTATCCGCATCCTTCTGATGGCACCGTTCGCCCTGTCAAAAAGGTTTTCCAGCCAGTCGGCGTGACCTTCAAGGGTGGCGGCTTTTACAAGACAGATAGCCGTGGTGGTTCGGCTAGCACGACACCAGCGGCGACACCAAGTGCCGATTCGGGTTCGTCGACCTCTGAATCAGCGACTGCTCCTGCAGCAACCCCCGCTGCAACGGCCACCCCCGCTGCGACTCCCGCGCCGTCTTCGACGCCATCGTCTTCAACGACCCCGTAAACCCCTAGTGGTTCGTTATCGCCACGCTGAGGCAGCAATGGCGACCACAGCCACACCAGCGGCGAGGCGATAGATCACAAAGGCATTGAATGTTTGAGTTTTAATCAAACGCAATAAGCCCGCAACTGCCAGCCAGCCCGATAATCCTGCGGTCCCAACTCCGATCAGCATCGGCATCGCAAGACCCTCGGGGACTCCGTCTTTGAATAACTTCGTCAATTTCACGAACACTGCCCCAGCAGTGACTGGAATACTTAAAAGAAATGAAAAACGCACCGCTGAGTCGCGATCAAAACCTAACAATCGCGCCGCAGAGATACTGATTCCCGAACGCGAGGTTCCTGGGTTGAGTGCCAAAACTTGTGCCATTCCAATGAAACCTGCGTCGCGTCGCGACATCTGAGAAAAGTCTCGCTCTCCGCGGCGTCGATCTGCCCATGCCAAGACCACCGCAAAAACCATGAGCGAAACACCAATGATGACTGGCTTACCCAAGTTTTTATCCACCCAATTTCCAAAGATTGCGCCGAATAATGCTGCGGGAATACTGGCCACAACCAACAACCATGCCAAGCGACCCTCGGGAGTACCGGGACGTTGGCGTTGAATAAGCATTCGTAGCCCGTCTTGGATGTACTTCGCAAGATCCTTGCGAAAATAGCCCACGACGGCGATCAGAGTTCCGAGGTGAAGGGCAACATCAAATGCTTTTTCCACCGAAACATCAGCAAAATCATTCCAACCCATGAGCCATGGAACAAGCAACAAGTGACCACTTGATGACACTGGCAAAAACTCAGTGAGTCCTTGAACAAGTCCAAGAACTATGGCATGAAAGATCGGCATAGATACTGTTTAGTTCCTCAGGCGCCACTCATGGTGACGTCATGAATCACCAATGACACACCCGTGGCACTCATCGGTAACCATTCGAGGTCTCCCCCGACTTCAGCAATGTCCAACAGCATTCTTTGCAATGTTGAGGCAATGGTGAACTCGCGCACGGGCGCACCCAATGTTCCATTCTTGATCAACAGCCCGGCGGCCCCAGTGCTGAAGTCGCCTGACACAGAGTTCACACCCGAGTGCAAACCCTGCACCTGCTGAATCAAAATTCCATCATCAATGCCAGCCACGATCTCTGCCTGACTACGCGTCCCGGGCAGAATCTGCAAGGCCAAACATCTAGCACCTGAACCGCCACGACTTCCGTTTCCGGTTGTGGGCAGACCCATTCGACGAGCGGAATAAGAACTCTGCACGAACTTTGATAACACGCCGTCCTGAATCAACACATTGCGTCGCGCCGCTAGTCCTTCACCATCAATATCGGTGGCTGTGTAAGCAAGCGGATTCGTTGGATCATCAACGAGAGTGAGCAGCGTATTGGCCACAGTTTCTCCCATGCGGTGTGCAAATAAACTTCGTCCCTTGACAACGCTCTCACCATTCAGCGTTCCGCCAATAATGCTCAAGAATTGCGCCGTCACAAATGGGTCGAGGACAACTGTGACACGGCGACTGTCTGGTTTGGTTGCTCCAAGCAGTCGTGTCGCACGATCAACGGCTTCGCGAGCAGCACGCTCAATATCTAGTTCGTCAACATTGCGACCCACAGCGAAACCAAAACCCGTTTGTGTTTCGTTACCGTCATCAGCCAAGGTACCGACGCTGAGATAGCAACCATTTTCCCGACCCGCAACGCGAATACCAGTTGTCGTTGCGACCGCTGCTTCACCGGCAGCATCGGAATAATTCGAATCATCAACGCGAATACGCGCATCACCTGCGAGTGTTAACTTCTCCAACGATTTCGCTAATTCAATCTTGCGTTGCGTCGTCGTGCGTTCCAAGGAATCGTTCCACAAACTTTGTGGCACAACTGCCACCCCGTCAGGTTCAGCAAGTCCTGCCCATTCATCTGGTTCGCCGTAACCCAAGTTGTCGCGCGCCTCAGCAAGAACTTCAGCGATTTCAGAGGCATCTAAAGTTCCACAAGAAGAGGTTCCAGTTCGCCCATCGCGAATCACGCGAATACCGATGCTTTCACTTTGTGCCGAAACAAAATGCTCAACTTCGCCTTGATAAACACGAATCTCGGTTGAGAGGCCACGACTGACATAGGCCTCAACTTGTTCTCCTGGGGCAGCCATCGCCACAACTCGTTCAGCAATGACTAATAACTCTGCGCTGCGATCTGGGCTACTCATGAAGCAGTTCCGCCGATCGTCATTGACTTCACACGCAATGTGGGTTGGCCATCGCCAACAGGAACTCCTTGCCCATCTTTACCGCATGTTCCAGGGTTACCCATCGCGAAGTCGTTGCCCAAACGATCAATGTCACGCAACACTTGGGGGCCATTGCCGATGAGGTTTCCTTCGCGCAAAGGTTCGGTGATCTCACCGTTTTCAATGAGATACGCCTCGGTCATTCCAAAGACGAAATCACCTGTTGCAGTGTTCACACTTCCGCCCCCAAGGTGTGCAACATAGACACCATGAGCCGTGTCTTTAATGATGTCGGCAGGGTTTTCTTCACCGTTCAAGACATAGGTGTTGGTCATGCGCACCATTGGTAAATCTTTGTAGGACTGTCGTCGACCATTACCGCTTTGTGGGCGACCCTCTTTACGGGCCCGCAGATAATCCCACATGTAGTCCGTCAGGATTCCATTTTCAATCAGCACGTTGTATTGCGAAGGATGTCCTTCGTCGTCAATGGCAATGGCCCCCCATTCGTGAGTCATTGTCCCATCGTCCACCAAAGTCACCAGCGGTGAGGCCACCAATTCGCCGACCTTGCCGCGATACACACTTGCACCCTTAGCAACTAAATCTGCTTCAAGGCCATGTCCACATGCTTCGTGAAATAACACTCCGCCACTTCCCGCTTTGATCACTACGGGCAATGAACCAGAGGGAGCAGGGCGAGCTTTCAATTTTGTCAGCGCCCGACCGGCGGCCGCTCGTGCCACATCTTCAACTTGCACTTTGTCGAATAACTCAAAGCCCATGGTGTGACCCAACGAATCAAAGCCTGTCTGCATTCCAGCATCTCCGTTAGCAACGGCACTCACGCGTAGCAATGTCCGCACGCGTTCGTCGCGAGCCACGAGGCCATCGCTGTTAGCAATCACGATGCGTGTGCGTCCATCGGAATATCCGGCTGACACTTGCGTGATCGCACCACCAGCGGAGCGCGCTGCGTCATCAACGCGACGCAACAAGTCAACCTTGGCTGCTTTGCCAATCGTCGACGGATCAATTTTGATTGGGCTGACGATACGTGCCGCCTGTGTCGTCAAAGCCACCACTTTGATCCCACCGCCACCCTGACGTGCAGCCTCAGCAGCCACACGCGCCGCAGCCATCAGTCCTGCTTCGGACAAATCGGCGGTATGAGCAAAGCCTGTCGTCTCGCCAGCGATCACGCGAATGCCAGCACCACGGTTGCGACCCGTGGACAACTGTTCAACCTTGCCGTCATCCAAGCCGACTCCAGTTCCTCGCCAATCAGAAGCAAAGACTTCGGCGAAATCAGCGCCCGTACGAAGTCCTTCGGCCAAAACTCTCTCAAGAATGTCGTTGTCAATCACCCTCTGAGCCTAGCGAGAAGACTCCATGACTGGCTCAGATCGACGCAGTCGACTAACACCAAAAGTTGCCAGCCCACAACACACCCCAGCGATAAGAAATGACGAGCGATATGAACCGGTGGCATCACGTAACGCCCCCGCTCCCCAGGCGGCGACAGCCGCTCCAGTTTGGTGACCAGCAAAGACCCAGCCGTACACCAATGGTCCGCGTTGCACACCAAACCGCTCAACGCAGATGGCCACTGTCGGTGGAACAGTTGCCACCCAGTCCAGGCCGTAGAACACCATGAAGCCAATCAAGCCCATGCCTCGGGTGCCAAGAACGGGATCTAAGAACAACAGGCTGAGACCGCGAAAGGAGTAATAGACCATCAGAAGTTTGGCGGGATCAATTCGATCAGTCAGCCAACCCGAGGCGATCGTGCCGACAACATCGAAGACACCAATGAGTGCTAGGTAACTCGCGGCCTCTGTCGCACTCACCGAATGGTCGTGGGCAGCAGCCAAAAAATGCGTTTGAATCAGCCCATTGGTTGACAAACCACAGACGAAGAAACTCCCCCACAACAACCAAAACACGCCACTGCGCTTCGCCGCCGTCAAGGCCGAAAAGGCTGCCCGAATTGGACGGTCAGAAGTCGCTGGAAGCACATAATCGTGCTCGGCCCCGTACGGTAAAAGTCCAACATCGGAAGGGTAATTGCGCAACAGCAGAGCCACAAACGGAATGACCGCGAATGCCGACAGAGCGATGGTCACCCCAACCCAACGCCAACCGTCATGATCAGCGAGTCGACTGAGGACGGGTAAAAATATCAATTGACCACTGGCACCCGCTGCTGTCAGTCCCCCAATGACCAGACCACGATTTTTGACGAACCAACGCGTTGCCACAGTGGATGCAAAAACTGTCGCCAAACATCCCGAACCCGTTCCGACGACACCTCCCCACAAAAGATACAAATGCCATGTCGTGGAAATCTGAGTGGTCAAGAGCGCCCCTATTGAAATCACCGATAGAGCCCAAATCGTGATCCG
>SYDZ01000108.1 GCA_005801025.1 Actinomycetota bacterium | reverse complement strand
GAGGGCGTCGCCCATCACTGCCTCAAGGGCTGGTCCTGGCTCGGCTTTCCAGGGTTCATTGTTTTCAAGGTAGGCGTTAGTGGCACGGATGAGTTGCCAAGTCGCTTCAAGAGCTCGGCTGGGTTGCACATCGGCCCAGCGCGCCATTGTTTCGCGGACTGCTTCGGCAGCGGGAAGCGCCAAGGGGCTATCGGACCGCGGTGCGGGCGACATGCCACCGCACTTTTTTCCAACGACCGTCGCCACGCGGCTCAACAAGTTGCCGAGATTATTTGCCAGATCCGAGTTGTAGCGAGCGATCAGACCTTCATAGGTGAAATCTCCATCAGCGCCGTAGGGGGTTTCGGCTAACACGTAATAGCGAAAACCGTCAAGCCCGATGTCATCAATGAGATCTAGCGGGTTCACGACATTGCCAGTCGTCTTGGACATCTTTTCCCCGCCGACCAACAGCCAACCTCCCACAGCCCAGCCTTTCGGTGGCTCAAGACCAGCAGACATCAACATTGCAGGCCAGTACACGCAGTGAAAACGGATGATGTCTTTGCCAATGAGGTGATAGTCAACGGGCCAGTGGCTATTGAACATTTCATTATCTGTTCCGTAACCAATAGCGGTGATGTAATTGGCGAGCGCATCAAACCAGACATAGGCGATGTGCTTGCTATCCCAAGGCAACTCAATGCCCCAGGAAAAACTATTGCGACTGATACTGAAGTCAAGAAGTCCTTGCTTGATAAATCCAGTGACTTCGTTCATGCGGTAGTCAGGAACAATGCTGTTGGGATGATCGCGATACCACTGTAGAAGTCGATCTCCGTAGCGCGATAAGCGGAAAAAATAATTCTCTTCTTCAACATATTCAACGGGCTTTTTATGAATCGGGCAATGACCTTCAACGAGATCATCCTCGGTGAGGTAGTCCTCGCAGGCCACGCAGTACAAGCCGCTGTATGTATCAAGTTCAATATCGCCGTTGTCGTAGCAGGCCTGAAGAAGTTTTTGCACGCCCACACGGTGGCGTTGTTCCGTCGTGCGAATGAAGTCATCGTGACTGATATTCAGTTTCCCCCAGGCTTCAGCGAAGAGGGGAGCGATGGAATCGGCAAAAGCCTGGGGTGCCAAGCCAGCGGCATCGGCGGCTTGTTGAATCTTCAGACCGTGTTCATCTGTGCCAGTGAGAAAGTGCACATCGTCGCCGATGAGGCGGTGCCAGCGAGCCAGGGCGTCACTGACAATTGTGGTGTACGCATGACCTAAATGTGGTTTGGCATTGACGTAGTAGATGGGGGTCGTGGCGTAAAACTTTGCGGGTGCATTTTCAGACGGCGTGACCACATCGTTCAGGCTACGACCTGACTAGCGTTACTGTGATGTCTATTGATGCGGGTAGTGAGCGGTTTTACGAATTTGATGTGGCGACGCAGGTTCAGCAAGTCGCCGCCGCAGACATTGATGGCTCGGTCTCGTATGCGGCGAGAGTCCACCCAGGCCAGGCAATTATGGGCAATGCCAACGGGGGCTATCTTTTGGCGCTCGTTGGCCACACCCTGACCAAGGCGACGCGACGCAACCACTGCATCACTGTGACGGCCCACAATTTGGCTCCGTGCCCCGCCGGCGCGGCAAACACGATGTACGTCGGTCGTCCAGCAAGTTGATGGTCGTGAATCAACGCCAAACTCTCTGGGCGCACCTGGGCCACAAGTTTAGGAATCACCTGACTAGATAATTTCTGCAGAATATAGGCATCTTGCCCCTTGATTGCACCCAAAATCCGTTGACGAGTTTTTCTGTCTTGCCGTCAGTGGCCCCAGAAGCGCGAAAGGTGAGCGCCTCCTAAGCATCGTGAAGTAATCGTCGAGTGCTCAAATGACCAGTAGTGGGGTGCTGTGATTCAAAAATAGTTGGATTTACTGTTTCCACATTTCGATGAGGGCACACCTTTCGCAATAAGCAAGCCTGTACTGAGACTTGTATCTGAACGTTTACTTGGTGTCTGTCTTGTTGACGTGAACCGCACGTTCGTAGGCAACCTTGCGGGAAATACCGAGACGCGTTGCCACCGTCGTTGCCGCATCTTTTGTGCTGAGGCCACGGCCCAACTCGATCGTGAGTAAGCGATCAATGTCTTGCGCTGTGGCGGGTGGGGAGTCGGGGGCACCTTGCAGAACAATGACGAACTCTCCTTGAGGTTCTGTCGTGGCAAAGTGTTCAACCGCCTTTGCCAGTGTCCCGCGCCAGACCTCTTCGTGAATCTTGGTAAGTTCACGACACAGCGCGATGAGACGTTCGGGGCCACAGGCCAGAGCGAGGTCATCCAAGGTGCGTTGGATTCGATGCGGAGCTTCGTACAAAATAACGGTGCGACGCTGTTGAGCGAGTTCCTTAATGTGGCGCGAACGCTCTTGACCATTACGTTCAAGAAATCCGTCGAAGACAAAACGCTCTGTGGGCAGACCGCTGATCACCAATGCCATGATCAAGGCAGTCGGACCCGGAATAGCAGAAACAATGTGCGAAGAATCAATCGCTGCACGCACCAAGCGTGAGCCTGGATCGCTAATTCCGGGTGTCCCAGCATCGGTCACGAGGCAGACATCGCGGCCTTCATTGAGGGCATCAAGGACACGCGGAATTGAATTGTGTTCAGTATGTTCATCAACGCGCATCAAAGTCGCTTTGACACCGAGATTATGCAACAGCAAACCGGTGCGACGCGTGTCTTCACAGCACACCAGGCTGGCTCGAGTGAGTGCTTCAATGGCGCGCGGCGAGATATCGCCCATATTTCCTAGTGGGGTAGCGACCAAGATCAATTGACTCATGTCGTCAACGTTTCATCGGCAGCATGACGAACTTCAATCTTGTCGCCGACATCGACGCCCCAGCGGGTGAAGGCGCCTGTTTCAGCTTCAATGACCGCGTGCCCATGTCGCACTGGGGCGCCGAGGCGATTTCGTTGCATATGCACAGCCTTGATGACAAATCCATCAATGTCGAGGTAAGCGATATCT
>SYDZ01000107.1 GCA_005801025.1 Actinomycetota bacterium | reverse complement strand
TAGACGTTGTGATCAATGATGAATCTGATCTCACTAGTCATCTAGAGAAGACTTTTTCTAAGCGAGTCCAATCAGTAAATATTCGTTCCATTGATGTTGTCCGGGACATCATGGTCATTGATGTACTTTTCCGCTCTCCCAAGTGATTTTACGATATGCCTGACAATCTTTTTCAGCATTTTTTGCTGACCAACCTTGAGGTTGTTGATGAAATCGCCAGTCTTCAAAGACGATACGAGAGTAAGTACATTATTCATCAGTCACGCCTTATTCATTTAGCTGCAGAACTTCAGCGAAGTTGGCTTGTTCTTTCGATGAACGATTCTCAAGCTTTTCTATACAAAACAACCTACTTTGATGATGACAATCTCACCTCGTATCGCGATCATGTCAAGGGCCGTCGTCATAGATACAAAATTCGAGTAAGAACCTATTCCGATGACTCCAGTTTTCTTGAAGTCAAACAAAAAACTGGACGTGGTGAGACGAAGAAGTTTCGAAGGCCGAGGCCCGCAGACCAGCAAGATCAAATCTCACCGCAAGAGCAAGACTGGCTTGGTGAGTTAATTGCTGGGATTGATCAGCATTCGCTCCATGCGACGTTGCGTCTGAATTATCTGAGGAGCACATTAGTAAATCCTGAGCGGGGCGAACGTCTGACGATTGATCAGGAGATAGTGATGAGCAACCAAAAGAACTCTCCTTTGATTTCCGGAGCCACCATCATTGAGTTGAAGAACCAGTTTCCGCATAGCCCCACCAATCGGCTACTCGTGAGATGCGGAGCGCGAAGAGTCTCCGTGAGTAAATACTGCGCTGGCATAGCGCGGCTCAATCCAGATTTTCATCAGGGAATGATACGAACCGCTCAACGACTTGTCGGTCTCGAAGCCGATTAACCGTTTTGAGCGTTTACTCGCACCACGGGTACTACGCGTGCGACTGGACCATCGTGGAATGGGGAAACCATGAGGGTGAGAAGTCACCCGAAAAGCCACCGCCGCGACTATCACCGAGATGGCACGCAAGCCGTCCAGTGCAGGTTTGTAACGTACGAACGGCTGATTCGACGACCGCGTGTGGTTCAGAATTATTCCTGTTCTCCGACCTCAACTGCAAAGAGCAAGGCTAGAGCGCACAGCGCTCCACCTACGAGATAAGGCGAACCGATTGACACATGGTCATACAAAACACCCGCCAGGGCCGGACCACTGACGCGACCGATGGCGTTGACGCCTTGTTGAAAACCAAGCGCTTCGCCACGACGATGATCGGGCACGCGACCCGAGACAAGAGTTGACAAGTTGGGCGCCACTAAACCTTGTCCAACTGTCAACAAGGCCAAAGCAACAATCAGGACTGACCAGGATTCAGCGAAGGCCAGAATGATCAGACCGACGCTGTTGAGAACTAGGCCAATCTGCAACGAACGCTGAGTCCCGAATTTGGCGTTGATCGGTGAAATAAAAATGCCTTGCACTACGAAGAGGATTGCGCCGACACCAACAAAAATCGCTGCGATGCCACCCTCTGTCAGATTGAAACGATTACCAGCAAGTAGCGAAAAGGTGGCTTCGAATCCACTGAACGCTGTGATGGCTGTGAAACCGGTTATCGCCAAACCCCACAGGCGAATTTTGGCGCTGGTCCCTTGACCGCTGTGCATGCGGGCTTCGTCACGAACTCGCGCAGGACGAGTCTCAGGCAAGCGGAACCAAGCCACGCCAGCATTGATCAATGCCACCGTTCCCGCCACGTAAAAAGGAAGGTGCTCACCGCCCAATGACGCCAAGCCGCCAAGAGCCGGACCCACTACAAATCCGACGCCGAAGGCTGCGCCCAAAAGTCCCAACAATCGCGGACGTTCACTATGCGGAGCAAGGTCGGTCACTGCACCTTGAGCCACGGCCACGCTGGCTCCCGATGCTCCGTCCAAAATACGCCCAAGAAAAAGAACCCACAATGCCCCAGCGGCACCAGTGACAAACGAACCCACTGCAGTTCCGAGCAAAGAAATCATGATCACTGGTTTACGACCGATGCGATCTGAAAGACGCCCAAGAAGTGGAGCACACACCAACTGGGCAAGAGAAAATGAGGCGAAAAGCAATCCAACCTCGAGACCGCTGGCACCGAAACGCTCGGCATAACGACCCAAAATTGGAACAATGATTCCAAAACCCACTAAGTCAAGGGCGACCGTCACCCAAATAGTTGCGAAGCCCTGTGGAAGTGGAGCCTTGGCAGTTTTTTCTAATTGAGTAAACACCTTCTTGACCACAATGGTTCACCAGTCGTCAGCGACGAACGGTGGTACCTGCCTTATTGGTTTCGACAATCCATCCTGCTGCCATCAGTTCGCCCCGCAGAACATCAGCAGTAGCGAAATCTTTGGCTGAACGCGCCGCATCAAGTGCCGCAGCCTTAGTAGCAATATCTTGCGGCACTGATACGGCCTGCTTCAGTTCAAGTCCGAAGATTTGACATATCTCATGCACTGCCGCTGACAATTGCGCGGCACGTGAATCATTGGCATCCAACGCTGTGTTGGCGCCACGAACTGTTTCAAACAAAAGTGCGACTGCAGAAGGCGTATCCAGATCATTATCCATTAAGTCGCGGAACTTCAGCATCACATCGCCATCGGGTGAAGCACCTAAAGAAACCGAAACAGTGCGCGCTGCGAACGAGTCAAGACCAGACAGGGCATTGACTGAAGCGTCAATATTGTCCTGACTGATACGCACAGGGCCACGATAATGAGTTTGCAAAAGTATCAAGCGATACGCACGCGGGTCGTAATGCTCCACGAGATCAAGAAGATTTGCTACATTTCCGAGGCTTTTCGACATCTTTTCACCCTCGGTATCAACGACGAAACCATTGTGCATCCAGTGGTTGGCGAAAGCTTTTCCGAGCGCAACAGCTTGCGCGCGCTCGTTTTCGTGATGCGGAAACTTGAGGTCCATGCCGCCGCAATGCAGATCAAATCCCTCACCCAAAAGATCCAAGCTCATGACCACACATTCGCTGTGCCAACCTGGTCGACCCGCACCCCACGGCGAATCCCACGCTGGTTCACCGGGCTTACTAAATTTCCACAGAGCAAAGTCGGCAGCATTCCTTTTATTGCCGGCACCGAAGACTTCCCGATCCCCTCCGCCGGACAACATCTCATCCAGATTTTGATGCGCTAATAACCCGTAATCAGAAACTTGATGAACATCGAGATAAACCCCATCAGCGGTGACATAGGCCCTCGCACGCTCAACCAGTTCACCGATCATGGCGACCATTGACTGAACATAATCAGTGGCGTGCGGAACATCGGTTGGGCGCAGAACATTGAGTTTTCCCATGGCCGCAAACCACATGTCTTCGCACTTGTGAGTGATTTCTTGCCAATCTCGACCCTCATTTTTGGCACGCTC
>SYDZ01000106.1 GCA_005801025.1 Actinomycetota bacterium | reverse complement strand
GTTGGTCAAGAAGATTTCACGTATTTGTTGATGCCCCTGAAGTCGTGACACCGAGATGATTGTCGAGCAACTTGAGCTCGTCGATTTTCGTAATTATCTCCACGCCTCATTTTCTTTGACGTCAGGCGTGACAGCCATTGTCGGGCGTAACGCGCAAGGAAAAACCAACGTTGCAGAAGCAATGGCATTTTTGGCCACGCTTGAAAGCTTTCGGCAGGCCCCCATGGAGGCTTTAGTGCGTGAGGGAACAGAAAGCGCAACTATTCGCGCCATCGTGCGTCACGAAGACGGTCGGGAGATACAAATTGAGGCGCAGATCCAACGCCAGGGACGCACCGTGGTGCAAGTCAACAAACAACGCCTGGCGCGAACTCGCGATCTTTTAGGGATCTTGCGAGTCTCCGTGTTTTCTCCGGATGATCTTGAATTAGTGAAGGGCGCCCCAGGTGAGCGGCGACGCTTCATCGACGAAACCATGGTCAGTTTGGCCCTGAAAAATGATGCTCGGCGCCTAGAGTTGGATCGCATTTTGCGGCAGCGGAACACGCTGTTGCGACAGGCAAACGGTCGTTTAACTCAGGATATTGAGTTCACGCTTGATGTATGGGACGAAAAACTTTCTGCTATCGGCGACGAGGTTGGTCACCAACGAGCCATCGTTTTGGCACAACTGCAACCCCATGTCGAAGACGCCTATCAACATCTTGCCGGGGCGCCGTTGGCAGTCGGTATTCATTATGAGCCATCTTGGCGGCGTACGGGTTTAGCTAATGCCCTGAAGGCGGCGCGTATGGACGATCTCCGCCGAGGGGTGTCAACTGTTGGTCCGCATCGCGATGACATTGACTTTTTTTTGGGGACACTTCCTTCCAGAACCCACGCAAGTCAGGGTGACATGCGGTGTTTGGCACTTTCATTACGACTTGGAGCCCACCAACTTGTAGCGCAACAAGCCGATATGACCCCCTTGCTCGTCCTTGATGATGTTCTTTCTGAACTTGACCCGCACAGATGTGCGGCCCTGCTCAGTCACCTGCCTCGCGGCCAAGTAGTGATTACAACTGCCAGTGTCCTTCCCAATACGGCCACACCAGAGAGAATTTTGCGGATTGAAGGGGGTCAAGTTGTCAGCGAATAATCCTGAACCCACACCCATCTCACGCAGTATTGAAAAATTATTGAAGTCGCTTCGTGGGGGGGACCGACTGACTACCGTCACGGTTTTTAGTCGTTGGGAGGAACTGGTGGGAGAGACAGTTGCGAGCCATGTGCGACCCTTAAAATTGGATCACGCAACACTCATCGTCGAGGTTGATGAACCGATGTGGGCGACTCAGATGAAGTTCCTTGAAGCCGACGTATTGAAGCGTCTCAATGAGGGTGCCGCGAGGCCCATAACAACCTTGGAGATACGGGTCAAAAAGCGTCGTTGAGAGCCTCTTTTTTGGAACCTGAAAAGGCTTCGTTTTAATAGTCAAAAAATCGTGTATTTACCCTGCATATAAGGCACGCAAGGTCACCAAAATTGCGAGCGCCAGCGAGTAGGATTTGAGTGTTGTGTTGAGCCATTGTGTTGCCCGAAATTCCACCCCCGCGCACACAGTTGTGATGGCCTTCTAAACCCACCCAAAAAGGAACTCGTGTCCACCAAAAGCACCACCACCACAGCCGATTACGGCGCCAAAGATATCCAGGTTCTTGAAGGTCTAGACCCTGTCCGCAAACGACCCGGTATGTACATCGGATCGACAGGCCTCACGGGCTTACATCATCTCATTTGGGAAGTCGTTGACAACTCCGTTGATGAAGCGATGGCGGGTCATTGCACCACAATTAGCGTCACACTCTTAGACGGCGGTGGTTGCCGCGTTGAAGACAACGGTCGAGGCATTCCCGTTGATCCATATCCCTCTGGTCCCCATAAAGGCAAAAGTGCCGCCGAGGTTGTGCTGACAGTGCTGCACGCCGGAGGAAAATTTGGCGGTGAGGGCTACAAAGTGTCAGGCGGACTTCACGGTGTGGGTGTTTCAGTTGTGAACGCACTGTCGGATCGACTGACGTTAGAGATTGATCGTGGTGGCAAGCGTTATGAACTTGTATTCCAAAATGGTGGACAACCCAAAGGCAAGCTTGAGATCACTGGTGACACCCCAGCGCGCGGTCGCAAAAACGGCACGTCGGTGACTTTTTGGCCCGATGAAACCATATTCGCTTCAGAAGGCACAGAGTTCGTGGCGCGCACAGTTCTTGAACGCCTACAAACGATGGCTTTTCTTAATCGCGGCTTAGAAATTGTTTTCAAGGATGAACGAGCCGGTAAAACGCAAAACGTCACTTTCCAATACAAGGGCGGGATTATTGACTTCGTCAAGCATCTCAATCAATCCAAGGATGCATTGTTCACAAAGGTCGCCCACTACGAAGAAGAAGACGATGGGCAAATGTTGGACATTGCCATTCAGTGGAATACCGGGTATCACGAAGGAATTCACGGGTACGCCAACGGAATCAGCACTGTTGAAGGTGGCATGCACGTTGAGGGTTTCAAAACAGCGTTAACCAGTGTCATCAATAAATACGCAAAAAACCGGGGGTTGCTCAAGGAAAAAGACGACAACTTTCTCGGCGAAGATATTCGTGAAGGAATCACGGCGATCATTTCAGTAAAATTAAGCGAACCCCAATTTGAGGGTCAGACTAAAGCCAAATTAGGCAACGTGTCCATGCGGTCTTTTGTGCAAAAAGTAACGAACGAGTGTCTGGCTGAGTGGTTAGATGAAAATCCAACTGAGGCAAACAAGATTGTTAAAAAGGCTCAGTCCGCGGCGCAAGCACGAGTCGCTGCAAAGAATGCGCGTAATGCAGTGCGCCGAAAAACTGCGCTTGCTGGCGCCGGTATGCCAGATAAATTAAAAGATTGCAGTAGCGGTAATCCATCAGAGAGTGAAATCTTCATTGTTGAAGGTGACTCTGCTGGTGGTACTGCGCTCGATGCGCGTGATCCCCGAACGCAAGCCATCTTGCCGATCCGTGGAAAGATTTTGAATGTTGAGCGGGCGCGTCTCGACAAAATGTTGAAAAATACCGAAGTGACTGCCTTAGTGACGGCAATCGGTGGTGGCGTTGGTGACGAATTTGATGCAGCCAAGGCGCGCTATCACAAAATTATTGTTTTGGCAGATGCCGATGTTGACGGTAGCCATATTCGAACCTTGCTCTTGACTTTCTTCTTTCGGCAGATGCGCCCATTGGTTGAGGCTGGCTATGTGTACATTGCGCAACCACCTCTGTATTCAACAGAGATCGGCAAAGTAAAGATTTACCTCAAGGACGATCTTGCGAAGACGCGTTTCTTGGAGGAACACCCAAATCACAAAAAAGATTTCCAGCGTCTCAAAGGTCTCGGAGAAATGGACTGGGAAGAATTGCGTTCGACGACGATGTCGGGCGAATCTCGCACACTTTTGCAAGTCAATGTGGACGAAGCAGCGTTAGCTGATGAAGTTATGGGCGTGCTGATGGGTGACGACGTTGAAAGTCGCAAACACTTCATTCAAACGAATGCAAAAGACGTAAGGTTCCTTGATATCTGATGGCTAGTAAAAAAACGCCCCCAACCCCGCCCGAGGAAGGCGCAACACCCTCGGAACCCAATATCCCCGTACAGCCAGTTGCTTTGCAAGATGAGATGGAACGCTCGTTTCTTGACTATGCAATGTCGGTCATCATGGCGCGTGCTCTTCCTGATGTTCGCGATGGTCTCAAGCCAGTGCACCGCCGAATTATTTGGGATATGGAAGAACAAGGGTTTCGTCCCGATCGTCCATTCGTAAAATCAGCACGCGTCAGCGGCGACACGATGGCCAAGTATCACCCGCACGGTGATACGGCGATTTATGACGCTTTGGTTCGTATGGCGCAACCATTCTCGCTACGACACCCACTTATTGCCTTCCATGGCAACTATGGGTCTCCTGACTTTGGTCCGGCTGCGAGTCGTTATACGGAATGTCGTCTGCATCCGTTAGCGATGCATCTATTGGCTGATATCGACGAGAACACGGTCGACATGATCGATACCTATGACGGATCGCGCGAAGAACCAGTCGTTCTTCCAGCGCGTTTTCCCAACTTGCTCGTCAACGGTTGCCAGGGAATTGCTGTGGGAATGGCCACCAATATCCCTCCGCACAACTTGGGCGAAGTGATTGATGCATGTATCCATTTGCTGACAAACCCGGAAGCCACAACCGATGATTTGATGGCCTTTGTCAAGGGACCAGACTTTCCGACAGGTGGATCAATTTTGGGTCGGTCTGGAATCTTGGACGCCTATCGCACGGGACGCGGCAGTATCAAAATGCGTGCCACGGCGGCAATTGAAGAAACCAAGCGTGGAGGCATGCAGATTGTCGTCACGGAGTTGCCGTATCAGACGAGTTGTTCGGCAATCGCAGGACGCATCCAGGAACTTGTGGATAACGGAGAACTTGATGGCATCGCCGATGTCAACGACGGTTCATCGGGT
>SYDZ01000105.1 GCA_005801025.1 Actinomycetota bacterium | reverse complement strand
GTGATCGGGATTGATCGTGGCGGAGTTCCTCAAGACACTGCTCAACCTGGTGAGGCAATCAGCATCGAGTTGGCTGACGACATTGACATAGGGCGGGGCGATGTATTGGTCGCCGCCGTCGCAAGTGAGGCCCCGATTGTGGCTGACCGAATTATTGCAGACATTTCGTGGATGGTTGACAAGCCACTTGAAACTGGGAGTCGCTGGATCATAAAGCATCAGACCCGAACAGCAAAAGCGTTCGTGAGTGCGATTGAGTTGCGCCATGATGTGGTCACAGCGACGCATAGTGCTGCCGAAAGTTTGAGTCTTAACGATTTGGGTCGCGTGCATCTCAATGTTTCAGTTCCACTAGTGATTGATAATTATGACCGCCATCGTCCCGGTGGTGCAGCAGTTTTGATCGATGAAGCAACGGGCATGACGTGTGCAGCCCTGATGATTCGAGACTCCGAGTGACCAAGAATCAATTCCCGATCAACCTCAATCTTGAAGGTCGGTCGTGCTTGGTCGTGGGCGCGGGAAGAATTGGTTTGCGAAAGACCGAACAACTCCTCGCCGCAGGAGCGATTGTCACTGTGGTTGCACCAGACGTGGTCAGTGAATTTGCTGGGCTTGCGGTCACGATTCATCAGCGCGCTTTTGAACTGGAAGACCTTGACCAGCAGCGCCTGGTCATTACTGCAACGGGCAACCGAGAGCTTGATCAGTTGATCTACGACACTTGTGAAGAACGAGGTATCTGGATCAACTCGGCCGATGACCCTGAGCGTTGCGCCTTCACATTGCCAGCAGTGGTGCGACGTGGCGACCTAATGGTCACGGTGTCAACTGGCGGCAACAGTCCGGCGCTGTCCTCGTGGATGCGGCAGAAATTGGAAGCATTAGTCGGTCCAGAATTTGAAGAGGTTGTGAATGAGTTGGCGCAAGAGCGTGTACTTATTCATGCCGATGGTCGCAGCACCGAAGATATTGACTGGAAGCCCATCATCGAAAAGATTCTGGCAAGCCACAACATTCACATGTCATGCCCCCGAGAAATACTCGACACGGTGGTCAGCACATGACCGTCTATCTTGTAGGCGCTGGTCCTGGAGACCCGGAACTTTTAACAGTTAGGGCAGCGCGTCTGATCGCACAAGCCGACGTGATCGTGCATGATCGTTTGGCCGATCGGGCAATTCTTGATCTGGCACGCGTGGGAGTTGAGTTGATTGACGTTGGCAAGAAACCTGGTCAACCGACTCCGCAAGAGATGATTAATACTTTGTTGGTGCATCTCGGTAATCAAGGTCTGAATGTTGTTCGTCTCAAAGGTGACGACCCGTATGTTTTCGGTCGCGGTGGGGAAGAAGCGCAAGCATTGATTGACGCTGATATCGCATTTGATGTCGTGCCCGGAATTAGTTCAGCCATCGGCGTTCCTGCTGCCGCGGGGATTCCCGTGACACATCGTGGCGTCTCGGTTGGCTTCACGGTGGTGACTGGACATCGCGAAAAAGGTGGAGCAACAGGTATTGATTGGGAGTCACTAGCCAAGGTTGGCGGAACCATCGTGGTGCTCATGGGAGTATCAGAACGATCCGTCATTGCTGAACGGTTGATGGCCGGAGGACTTGCTGCCGATACACCCGTAGCTGCGGTGCGTTATGGAACACGACCTGAGCAGAGCACGTTGCGTACGACGTTGGGGGAGTTGGCAGAGGCGCCGCTTGAATCACCGAGCACAATCGTGATTGGTGCAGTAGCGGCTTTTGATTTCTCGCCAAGTGCAGGCACATCGGTGTGGGCGCGGGGAGTCTGAGATGCGTCGCTCGATAGACGATCAGCCGATGACTCAGGGTGATATCCCGCCAGGTGATGAGGATGCCACCGCAGTCTCATGGGCGATCGCAATTTGCGATGATTATGACGATGCAACCCCGCGAGTGGTTCTGACAGTCGAAGAATCGGGTCGTCCAGGGACAGGCCTAGTTGCTCATTTATCAAGTGATAGTGCTCGGCGTTTGCGTGGAGCAATCCATGACGCATTGCGCGAAGCAGGCGAAGAAGTCGGGCGTTAAAGACGCCACATGTATTACCTCCTTTCGAGATTGGAAAACTGATGACAATTGCACCCGCACCACAACCCCGAGACTTAGATGCTGAGCAGATGCGCGATATCGAACGCTTTGAGATCGCTATTAGTCAATATCTAGGCGGTGAAATTGGAGAAGATGTTTTTCGGGTGATGCGTCTGAACAACGGTGTGTACGGACAGCGTCAAGGCGGCACCAACCAGATGGTTCGTATCAAGTTGCCCGCAGGAACGATTACTCCCGAACAAATGGAACTCATGGGTGTCTTAGCAACGGAGTTCTCTCGTGGATGGGGGCATATTACGACCCGTCAGAACATCCAATTCCACTTTGTGCAGTTGGCTCGCATTCCTGATTTGTTGCGTCGTCTAGCGGCCGTTGGTTTGACTTCGCGTGAAGCTTGTGGAGATACGGTTCGCAACGTCATGGCCTGTCACTTGGCCGGTGCCTGCCCCTACGAAAAACTTGATGTCACCCCTTGGGCTGAAGCAGTTCATCGTCACTTCGTGCGCAACCCATTAGGTCAGCGTTTGCCGCGCAAATTTAAGGTCAACTTTTCGGGTTGCAGTACCGACTGCGGGCAAGCCATGTTCAACGATGTTGGTGTCGTTGGTGCGACTCGTCAACGAGAAGATGGGACAACAGAGGTTGGTTTTCGGGTCTATGTTGCCGGCGGTTTAGGAGCCAATCCACACCCCGCTCAGTCCCTTGAAGATTTCACGAGTCGTGAAGATCTTTTGCCAACGATTGAATCCGTGTTGCGCTTATTTGAACAGACAGGAAATCGTGACAATAAGTTACGCGCCCGACTGAAGTGGGTCGTCGATCAAATCGGCATTGAAGAAGTACGTCGCCGAGTCATCAAAATCCGTCACACATTGCCAGCGTCGTCCACATGGCCTGGCGGCATTCCACCAGAAGTGATCGCCGCTGGCGATACGCCCGCTGGAATGGCCACTTCAGGTGAGGTGTCTGAGGTTGGTCAAGGCGTCAGTGTGACTCTTCGTTCGTCTGATCCCTTTGCGCGTTGGGAACAGGTCAGTGTGATCCGTGGTGCAGGCAAGGGCACGGTCTCTGCGGTTGCTCATGCTGCCCTTGGTGATATCACCGCTGAGCAATTTGCCTCACTTGCAAACATTCAACGAGCACTTGGAGCCGACGTTCGTTTGTCGAATCGTCAGAACGTGGTTTTCCGCAATCTCCAAGAATCCCAGTTACGTGAATTGTTTGATCGGCTTGACGAAATCGGCATGGCGCGTCCTGGCGCTGAGTTGGCGCGTGACGTGGTCGCCTGCCCAGGTGCCGATACATGCAATATTGCTGTCACCCAGTCGCGCGGTTTAGCCAAGGCCATTGGTGAGCGCCTTGACGAAGAGGGTTTGGCTGAAGTAGGCGGAGTGCGTATCAATATTTCGGGATGTACGAACAGTTGTGGGCAACACCATGCATCAGACATTGGCTTATTTGGGGCTGAACGTCGTGCTCATGGTCGCTCCTTGCCGGGGTATCAGTTGCTGCTCGGTGGTCACGTCGGTGATGAGCAAATTCACTTTGGCGAGAAGGCTCTTCGGCTTCCAGCGAAGACAGCCCCAGAGGGAGTGGCGCGAGTCGTGCGTCGCTTCGCTGAGGAGCGTAACGCTGGAGAACTCTTTGCGACATGGATGAACCGTGTTGGCGGCGCAAGCAAGATTGCTGACGGACTCCGTGACCTCGATGTCATTCCAACTCCCGAGGAGAACGAGGGTTACTTCACTGATTACGACGAAACGGGACCATTCGTTGCCGACGTCGCCGAATCAGAGTGCGCTACCTGAGGTCAGAACATCTAAGGTACATGAGATGACCGATTCGCAGATCGACCCGCGCCGCTATCGAGATGTGCTGGGACATTTTCCGACTGGGGTCACTGTAGTCACTGGGCTTGACTTATCGGGCGCGCCTCATGGCATGACAATCGGTTCATTTTCTTCTGTTTCCTTGGATCCGCCATTGGTCGGCTTCTTGCCTGGAATGCAGTCGCGTAGTTGGCCCTCAATCTCTGAGTCCGGAAAATTCTGCGTCAATATTTTGGCTGATGGTCAAGATGAACTGTGTTGGAAATTCGCCAAAGAACCTGCTGATGGTGAAACCAGCAAATTTTCTGGTGTGGAATGGAAGCCATCAGTAAATGGCTCACCGATTCTTGCCGGTGTCATTGGCTGGATTGATTGCACGATTCAAGTTGTGTACGAAGTTGGTGATCATTTTTTTGTCGTCGGTCGTGTTCAGAACCTCGCCCAAAATGACGATGTTGCTGCTGCGATGGTCTTCTTTCGTGGCAAAGTTGCTTCGGTCAAAATACCTACCGTTGAATAGTCTTTGATGTTCGGCACCATTTCTTCGGTCATCGTCGGGGTCGTGTTCTGCGTGGCCGGTGCTTCAAAGATTGCCAGTGGTCAACGTTGGCCAATTGACGCCGTTGCCTTGGGTACGCCTGACGTACTTGTGCCCATTGTCCCGTGGTTTGAGGTCGTCTTGGGTGCGTTATTGGTGGCGCACATTGCTCCAGCGATCACGGGGATGATTGCTCTCCTGCTTCTTGCAGTTTTTACTATTTTAATTGTGCGTCAACTGCGGCTTGGCCATCGCCCTGTGTGCGCGTGTTTCGGTGGGTGGAGTTCGCGTCCATTGGGTCCTGAACATGTTGTGCGCAATGTTGTTTTGATGGCCTTGGCGCTATTGACAGTTGTCCTGTAGCGCATCGTTTTAGGTGAGAGTTGATAACAAGAAAGCGCTCACCCGCGCTTCTTCTCGCCACCGTTCATAACGTCCGCTCGGGCCACCATGTCCAGCTCCCATTTCGGTGCGAAGTAGCAGAGGGGCATCATTCGTTCGCAACGAACGGATTTTGGCTATCCACTTAGCTGGCTCATGGTACGCAACGCGCGGATCATTGAGCCCACCAGTGGCGAAGATGGCTGGGTAGGAGCGGGCAGTCACATTGTCGTATGGCGAATACTGCAACATGCATGTCGCATAAGGCTCAACCCGTGGATCTCCCCATTCTTCCCATTCGGTGACTGTCAAAGGTATGGATGGATCACTCATTGTCGTCACCACATCCACGAAAGGAACTTCGGCGACAACTGCATTCCAAAGCTCTGGGCGAAAGTTAATACATGCTCCAACCATCAAACCGCCGGCGCTACCCCCGCGCACACCGATATGTCCTGCTGCAGCCCAGCCGGTGTCAATGACAGCGTCAGCGATTGCATTGACATCATCGAAGGTATTGCGTTTATTCTCAAGGCGACCATCGAGATACCAGTTCCGACCCATCTCACCACCACCGCGAGGATGGGCCAAGACCCATGTCCAGCCGCGATCTACGAGCGATAATCGAGCGACACTAAACCATGGTGGGATGGAGATCTCGTAACTTCCGTAGGCATAGACCATGGCAGGCGCAGTGCCGTTCGGTTGAGCATTTTTGAGACGCACGATGTCGTAAGGAACTTTCGTTCCGTCAAGCGAAGTAGCCCAGTGGCGCTGCGTCTCGTAATGACTGAGATCAATATTGGGCGTTGGTGAACGCTTCAGCATCTTGCGTTCACCGGTGACAATATTTTGTTCCCAGACTGTTGCTGGACTGACCATGCTTTCAGTTGAAAAACGTAGCCACTGAGTATCCCACTCCGGATTGCTATCAAGGTCCACATCGTGGGGCATCTGTCCTAGATCAATGGGCATTGTTGAATAGTCGCGCAATACAATCTTCAGTTGTGGCTGAGCATTGACCCATTCGTGAATTACTAGGTGGGTGGCGAAGCACTCAACGCGAGTGATGCGGTTGCCCACGACATGGGCGATCAATTCTGTCCACGTACCGGGATCTTTTTCTGGGGCTTGCATGATGCGAAAGTCAACGGCTTTATCATTGGTCAATATGACGAAGCAATCACCCCAATGATCAAGGTGGTATTCAAGATTTTCGCTGCGTGGGCAAACAACTACTGGTTCATGAAGACAGTCACTTGCAGATATCAAACGGCATTCACTTGATGTTTTGCTGTCAGCGTCAATCACGATCCATGCACCACTACGCGTCAGATCAACTCCGACATAGAAACGCTCATCTGTTTCTTCAAAGATCCGCACGTCGTCTGATGCCGTGGTGCCTACTTTGTGGCGCCACACGCTACTTGGGCGTTCTTGCTCGTCGTAGGTGACATAGAAGAGATAGTTTGAATC
>SYDZ01000104.1 GCA_005801025.1 Actinomycetota bacterium | reverse complement strand
GAGGGCAAGCCGGTCCGACTGACTCGGTATACCTAGGTGTATTTGATAGGACCCGTGCAGAAAAAGTGGGCTGGTTTGATGAGCGGTTGATCCGCAACCAGGATTACGAAATGAACATTCGTTTGCGCCGTGATGGTGCGACTATTTGGTTTGATCCAAATCTGTGGATTGACTATCAACCCCGAAGTTCCCCATCACAATTGGCACAGCAGTATTTTCAATACGGTTGGTGGAAAGCAAAAGTTGTTTGCTTGCATCCTTCGTCTCTTCGCTTACGCCAGTTGATCCCAGTCGTAGTGACATTGATTTTGCTATGCAGCCTCGCGATATCTCTCATCAATCCGCTGAGCCTTCTTTTGCCCTTGCTCTACGGCCTGGTTACTACCGCTATCTCTTTCAGTCAGCCACGGCTTTCACTCACAGAACGGCTCGCTCTTGTCCTGATCTTGCCCACCATGCACCTCACGTGGGGTCTTGGGTTCACTCTTTCTCTGTTCTCCCGCAAGCTAAAAGCCTCGTAAAGGGCCTTATTGCCGAAAAAATAAACGTTTTGCCCTACTCTGCCGTACCCCCGCATTATGGTCACACACATGCGCACACTACGAATTTCCCTGACATTACTCATGACATCTTCCCTTTTTGCGATGTTGCCATTCGCTTCTTCATCGGTTCAAGCGGACGTCTTCACCTATAGCCAAGTTTCGATTGGAGCGCGCTCCGCCTGCGCCGTCACCAGTCAGGGAGCGGGCGTGTGCTGGGGGGATAACTCAGAACGGTATCTAGTTAGTGATCAACCTGCTGGCGCTCTTGCCACACCCTCACCGGTTGTTTTACCGAACAATGAAAAATTTGCGTCGGTCAGTGTCGGCGCAATGAGAGGTGCGTGCGCATTGGCCGTATCGGGCCACGCATATTGCTGGGGAGAGCACCATCTCGGTAGCTACTTCACCCCCACTTCACGTACTCCGGTACAAGTTGAATTTCCTAATGACATGCGTGTCGTATCAGTCCAAAGCGGCTCTTCAGTTGCTTGTGCAACCAACGCCGAGGGCGAATTGTGGTGCTGGGGTGATGCTCAATTCATCGGTGACGGCGGGACTGAATCTCTACGGGTGCCGGTCCTTGTACCGATGCCGGATTTTGGCAAAGTAGTTCAATACGATCTCGGTAATCCGAACGTTTGTGTCGTCACAGATCGCGATCATCTTTATTGTTGGGGTTACAACAGCAGTGGTGAACTAGCTCTCGGTCATACAAATTCGGCTCACTATCTGTCTTCCTATACGCCCACAGAGATAGTTCCCCCGAGTGGAGTGATCTTTGCCTCGGTGTCCGTTGGTGGGGGGCGTGTCTGCGCGATCTCGCAAACTGGCAAGGGTTATTGCTGGGGATCCAATTATGGCGGTAGTTTCGGCGATGGTTCATACAACAGCAGTTCACGCCCAGTTGAGATGTCAGTTCCCGACAACGAAACTCTGCAACAAATATCCACCTCGGATTACCACACCTGTGTGCTCACGACAACAGCTAAGACGTGGTGTTTCGGAACTGGAGGAAACGGTCAACTTGGAACAGGTACCACGCTCGGCGGCAAGACCTACCGCACACCCTTAGTCCCTCGTGGCACCACTTTCACTTCAATCGGGACGGGCATAGCTGGTACCTGTGCTTTGGACACGAACGGAAAAGTCTGGTGTTGGGGTGGTCTCAACTGGGGAAGCACTGGCAACGGACATCGCATCGCCCAAAATTCCCCAGCAATCATCTCGGCCATCGGAAGCCCCACAGTTTCAAATGCACCGAGTACTGAAATTGATACGACCGTGGCTCGAGTCAACGCTCAGATCAATCCCAATGGTTATGCCACATCAGTAGTTGTTGAATATGGCACCAGTCCCCTTTTCGCCTCACCAATGAGTCGCACTGTGACAGCAGCGTTCGCCGACCTGAGTTATTCCACCACAGCGGTCTCAATGCGATTAACGAATTTGAAACCTCGAACGACTTATTACGCTCGCTTCATCAGCACCAACAGATTGGGCACGAGTATCGGGGCGAGTCAAAGCTTCACCACGCTGGGTGCACTACCTACACTTTCAACCTCCCATTTCAGTGGCCTCACGGGCAACGAGGCTTCTATTTCATTTTCAGTAAATCCAGGCCGACTACTGACGTCAGTCACTCTTGAATATTCGACCGATCCAAGTTTGTCAACCGATGTTCAAACCGAATCTGCGAGTGGAGCAACCGGTGCATCCGACGTCGAGCGCTCCATCGCCCTCACTGACCTTGCACCTCTGACGACCTACTACGCCCGCGTGACTGCCATCAACCAACTCGGAACCGCCGTGGGACCTATTCAAAGTTTCAATACGATTGGGTCACTCCCCACAGTCAGTATTTACGCCACCTTTCCAGACGTCAACAACATCGCAGTTGATGTTGACATCACGACAGGAGATATATCGGGTTCTGTTCTTGCCGAGGCCTCGCTGACACAGGAGTTTGCCCAAGTATGGAAATCCGCAAGTTCAACCTTTAGCAGTACTGGGCCTACCCAACGCCACTTGCAAGTCAACGGACTTTCCGCGCACACACGTTACTTCTTGCGGATAAGAATCACTAATGCTCTCGGGTCAAGCGTTTCTGAGTCAGTGTCGCTTTCAACGAGTGGCGCCATACCCGTCGTTACCCGGCCGAGTGTCAGTCCATCGACAGATTCGGCAGTGATCGCTGCCAATGTTGACACCACAGGCCTAGGCACCTTCGTCAAAGCCACTATCTCTCAAGACCGAAACATGCTCGATGCCAATGAATACTTCGTCTATTCGGGAGCGGATGAGGGAGATACCCCCGTTTCGCTAACCGTCAATCAGCTTCAGCCTGGAACCACCTATTACGTCACCATCACTGCCAGCAACTCTGCTGGCGCATTCACCACCAGTCCAGTGTCGTTTACAACCCAACAGCGGGTCGGTGTGATTATCAATGACGGAGATGAAACCACCGAAACCAGTTCGGTTAATTTGGCCTTTACTCTTTCGCAAAATGTGGCTGCTATCCGCATCTCAAACAATCAGGATTTCTCATTCGCAACCGTCATCTCGCCGGCAACTTCACGAGCTTGGCAACTCCGCTCGTCAAGTGAAAATAGTGTTACCCGCGGGATCTGGGTGCAATTCATCAGTGGCGATGGCTCAGTTGACACATATTTTGATGACATCACTTTACTGACGACAATTGATGGTCCCGACGACGAGGCTCCAACGATCACCTCAACCAGAGTCTCCGCTTCTCGCTCAACCAGTAACACCATTAATGCCGCCGCTGTCACAAAGTATGTACTGAAGATCACAAGCCGAGACAAACTTTCTGGCGTCAACCGCATTCAAACACGAATCGACACCAAAATTTCAACACTGAAGGTTGATCCGACGCGACTAGCCACACATTTGATCAAATTCCCCGCGGGTAAAACTTCGATGTACGTCCGAGTAATTGACGTCGCCGGGAATGCCTCACCATGGAAAAAGGTGAAGACCGCTTAACAATACTGAATCGCCTACATATCCTCGAGTCGTTGCCGGTCTAACCAGCCAAAGAGGACCGCCATCGCCCGAGGATCGTGTCGAAGGCGATGACCTGCGCCTTCCAGCACACGCATTTCGGCAGCACCATGCGACTCTGCCAATTGGCGGGTGTCAGTTGCGGGAACACTTTCATCATCATCGCCGTGCAGCAGCAGTAGTGGCCGAGGGGCAAAACGCTGGGCTGCGGGAACTGGTCGATATTGCCCCAATTCACGAGTCCATTCATCAAAATTCCTCGGAAACTGCGGGGTTCGCACTGAACCAACCGAACGGCAATGATCCAAGAACTTTCGCGGCTGACCAGCCCAATCGTCAAAATCGGCTCGTGGCCCAAGCAAGGCACATCCTCGCACCCGCGGATCATCTGCGGCGACACACATCGCGACTGATCCCCCAGTATTTGAACCAACGAGCCACAAGCCGGTCGGGTTGGTCTGCTCAATCATATGATCAATCGCCGCCTGAAGATCTTCCACCCAACCCTGTAATGAAAAATCTCCCGCTGTTTCACCGCATCCACGAAAAGTGAAACACATCGCTGCAAACCCAAGTTCATTTGCTAGGCGATCCATGAGTTCTGGAAAACTACTCGCCGAATGTCGCGCATCAAATGGACCAAAAGGAAATGAGTGGCACATGATGACACCTGGCAACGCCGCAGTCTTACCACCGGGTTGAGCCAGATAACGCGGGAGTCCCAAGTCACCAGAAGTAATTGTGCCATTGCTTAACATCAGTTCATCCTCGCGCTACGAACGAGGTTGACGATGGCGCCGAGTCTTGCCCACGGTCGCCAAAGAATAACCACGGTTACGAGCCTCCGCTAAAGAATCAGGTCCAAAACACAGTCCCGTTTCAGCAGTCACAATCTCGTCAATGATTTCCGCGTCTTGCCAAGAATCAACGTCGTAGACCAACTGGGTGCGCTTGTCCCCGAGAAAGCGGGTGTGCTCAAACTTCAAAGGTCGCTCCATAGAGCCCCACGGTACTAGGTTGAGACGATGAAGAGCCATAAAAAATGGGGTTCTTGGGCTCGACCTGATCAAAATCTCCCGACCCATGTTCCAGCTTTAGATGGAATACGTGGGGTGGCTGTGATGTTGGTATTCATCTCTCACTTCCACTGGATCTTGAGTAAAAAAACCGGCTATTCACAAGTCACCCCTTGGAAATTTATCAATCGCACCTTTGAAGCCGGCTTTTTAGGTGTTGATATTTTCTTCGTCCTGAGCGGTTTTTTAATTACTTCCCTACTCTTAAGGGACCGCGCCGATAAACAACCAGGCATGTTGGGTCGGTTTTATAAGCGGCGCGCCTTACGCCTTCTC
>SYDZ01000103.1 GCA_005801025.1 Actinomycetota bacterium | reverse complement strand
TCGGCCAGCAGGGCCTCAGGAATAGGCAGCAATTCATTGGGCGCCAGGGTTGGTGGTCCGGCGTACATAGTTGTTGGGGGCGCAGGGATGCTTGTTGGAACTGAAACTACCGCCGGGTTTTCAAAAAGGGTGGTCAATGGAGGACTACTCGTACTTGCGCACCCTGCCAAGAAAACACATGCAGACACCACGCTTGGCAGACTTTGAAGGGCGAAAAAACGACGATGCACAGAAATTAGTCTCTCAGATGCGCGAGGAACTCAACGACGCTCTTGGCGCTGTTCTCACCTTGTGCCACGCAAGCAGGAATACCGATTCCGCGCATGTTCGCGCCGGCGATGAAAACACCAGGTGAACTGTGGGTTAGTGATCGTTCAATTTTTTCTACATGGGCAAGATGACCTGGACGGTATTGCGGAAATGCGTTTGGCCAGCGCGTGACCCGAGAGATATCGGCAGTGATCGCAGTTTGGGTGTGGCGACTGATCTCGTCGATCACTTGAGTGACAAGACGTTCATCTTCCCATTCGTGAATGAGATCGTGGGTTGCGGCTCCATCGCGACCCAGAGAAACACGCAAAATCATTGAGCCATCGTTGGGTTGCCAATGGGCCCACTTATTGGATCCAAAGGAAACTGCGGTGACCCGCTCTTGGTCGGGTTTAGCAACTAAATACCCACTCAATCCACGGAAAGAGGCGATTTCTGTTTCTTGTGTTTTCACTGTCACCATCACGACCGAGGCATAATCTGTCGTCGCCAAAGATGTAGACACCTGCTCGTCGAGCTCGCTGAGCATCGTTGCAGAGGCGCCTGCAGGAGACGTCACAATCATTGAATCAGCGATTATCTCTGGATGTGTTTGGCTATCAGTGACAATCAGGTACGCCTTGTGGCGACGACTCACTTTTTCAACTTTGGTGTCAGTCACAATACTTCCGCCCATTGAACGGATGGCTTGTTGTAGAGCACGCGTGAGCACTGTTAAACCACCGCGAGGCGTTTCGAAGATTGGCGTTTGTCGAGCAGGCGACGATTTTTTGCGTGCGCGCGCCGTGAGTAAGGCGCTTCTTCCCTCTGCGAGGTCAGCTAACTGTGGGACCATTGCCAGACTGAAGTTTTGAGTATCGGCCGCGTAAATACTGCCGACCAAGGGATCAACGAGGAACTGTTGTACTTCTTTGCCAAATCGCTGGCGGATAAAAGTGCCAACACAATCATCATGAGATCCACTTGAGGGCAAAATTGGCTCCATCGCGGCACGAATTTTTCCGCGCCAGGAAATGAGACCACTTTTGGCTAGCGAGTTCATGCCAGTAGGGACCCCGAGCATGAGCCCTTCGGGTATCCGGTGCAATTTTTTACGCATCACTGCCGCATGGCCGGTCGTTGGATTCGTCATCTCTAATCCGAGCCCCAACTCGCGAGATAAAGCGACGGCTTGGGGAACGCGCATCAGGTACGCATCAGCCCCCTCATCAATTTCAATGATCCCAGCGAAAGGAGAGGAGCGAATCTTCCCACCGACCTCAGAGTCGGACTCAATCACCGTCACGGAAACGGGTGTGCCGAGGTAGTCATCAGCGGTTGTGATTGTGAGGAGTCGATAAGCCGCAGTCAGTCCTGTGATCCCAGCGCCGATAATCACGACATGTTGCGCGTCAGCGGGAGGGCTCACAGGATCATCACTTCAGAGCGATCACACGTTGAGCAAGAGCATTCATGATATCGGCATCATCGTTGACGCATGTCGTGCGTGCGAAAGCCAAACCTTTGGACTTGGCGTGCTGGCTTGCTTCAATGTCAAGGTCAAAGAGAATCTCGAGATGATCAGCAACGAAGCCACAAGCACAGACTAAAACTCCGCTCGACGCCTCACTCGCAGCGAGGTCATCAATGACATTCAAGATGTCCGGTCCGATCCACGGCTCAGGTGTGCGACCGGCAGATTGCCAGGCGATGGACCACGAAGACCACGAAGCAAGTCCTGCCTCGGCGGCGACCGCCTCGGCTGTGGCACGAAGCTCTTCGGGATAAGGGTCGCCTCCATCAATGATCCGTTGCGGCAGGGAGTGGGCGGTGAAAAGAACTTTGGTATTGGTTGGCATTGATGCCAGTCTCTGACGCACATCCTGAGCAAGAAATGAAATAAATGCTGGTTCGCGTGCCCAACTATCAATTCCACTGACGGTGATGCCGTGGGGTTCAGCGGCGGCGCGCGTACGGTCCATGTATTGGCCAATGGAATACGACGAATAATGCGGGGCCAAGACGAGACCAATGATCTGACGAAAGCCCCGTGTTGCTAAATCGTTGACAGTTGTTTCAATTTTTGGTTCGGCGTGCTTAAGTCCGAGGACCACTTCGTATTCACCTGGTGCCAGTGCGTCAAGGGAAACCTGCAGAGCATCGCGTTGCGCCAGAGTGCGCGCAGCGAGAGGTGAAATACCCCCGATGGCGTCATAGCGGTTGACGAGATCAGCCAACTGCTCTGGAGTTGGTGCCCGACCCCGACGAATATCGGTGTAATAGGGTTCAATTTCGGCAGGCGTATTGGGAGTGCCGTAGGCCATCAATAAAACTGCAGTGCGTATGTTCTGGCTGTTCATCGGGATTGTTCAACTCTCGTAGATTCATGGACAAAAGCAACGACATCGTGAAGGATTGTCGGGTCAGTAGTGGGATCAACACCATGACCGAGATTGAAAATATGGCCAGGATGCCCCGCATTATCCTTGATGACGCGCTCCGCTCCTGCCAAGGCAGGTTGTGCACCAGCCAGGATGAGGGCAGGGTCAAGATTGCCTTGGACGATGAGCGACGAACCCATGCGTGTGCGAGCCGCGGAAATTGATGTTCTCCAGTCCAGTCCCATGATCTGTGGTCCAGCCTCATACATAGATTCCAAAAGGTGATCACAGCCGATGCCAAAGTGAATGCCTGGTTTAGATGGATGTAGTTCGCGAAGTTGTTGAAAAACATTTGTGCTGTGGGGGAGCACGAACTGGCGATAGTCGGAGTTTGAAAGAGCACCCGCCCATGAGTCAAAAAGTTGAAAGGCCTGAGCACCAGCACTCAGTTGAGCATCAATGAAAGCCACGGAATGTTGAGTTAAACGCTCCATGAGTTGATGCCAGAGAGCGGGCTCAAGATGAATCATCCGTTTTGTATTTTGGTAGGTGCGCGATGGGCGACCTTCGATGAGATAACTGGCCACCGTGAATGGGGCTCCAGCAAACGCCAGCAATGGCGCACTGGCAGGAAGTTCGCCAGCAAGTATTTGTACGGTCTCAATGACGTAGGCGAGATCGCTGTGCGGTTCAAGGGGACG
>SYDZ01000102.1 GCA_005801025.1 Actinomycetota bacterium | reverse complement strand
TTTCGCTTCTCGCCAACACCCCATGGGCACTCTGACAAGCGAGTGCGGGCTATCAATCCGCCTCACCCAAGGTCAAGATGATGCGACCTACGCAATGGTGTTGGGAAAACCGCGCTCGCGGGCATTACACATCCCTGGACTTCCCGAGGGTCCTGTTGAGTTACTCGGCGTCTCCGATGAAATCCAACGCAACGGCGACACGGTCACGCTGCCGAGTCAACTACCTGAGCAAAGCGCAATTACCCTACGCATCAGTTGATTAGGGCCATAAGGGTTCAGGAACAGTCCATGGCACCGGATTCCCCCATGTGTTTTGAAAGGCGACCTCGTGAGGCTGTTGGCGTTTAGCCACACCCCATGTACCCGTGGGATAACCAATAGTAATCATCGCCATTGGCACCCACTCGCCAACTGGTGGTGCTCCTAAAATGTCCAGCACTTCTTGAGTGTGCTTTTTGAAAAGCAGTGTCGTGAGCGATGTCCCGAGACCTTGCGCAGTGGCCGCTAACTGCAAACTCCACAGCGCTGGAAAGATTGAACTCTCACCATTAGGTTTGCCCCACGCGAACAACAACACTGGAACCTTGTCCAAGTTGTCAGCCAACCAGCGACCAGAGGCGTAGGTCTTCTTTGCTTGAATCACTTCTGGATCATTTGGATCACCATCTTGAATGAGATCCATCACAGACTTGTATTGGTTGGCATTCAATTCGGTGAGACCGTCGCTATAAATCTTTTGTAGCGCCGACTTCTTGGCTTGATCAGTGACGATCAGGAAACGCCATTTTTGCGTGTTGCCACCCGATGGGGCGCGCACCGCGGCATCTAAAAGTTTGGCCATCACTTCATCTGGAATCGGATCCGGTTTAACTCGGCGCATCGCACGAGTGGTGTACAGGGCTTGTGAAATATCCATTCCTTCATTGTGGCACCACGGTCTACTGAGTCACCCAGCCGTCAACCGTCAGAACCAGGTCGAGCACATCCCCAGTCGGGAACTTGAACGGCAGGCGTGGTCCAAGATGGGCCACCACCTTGCCAGACATGACAGGTGGCAGTGTTGCTTCAGCAGTCCAGCGATGAGTTCGGGCTGCGCGAATCTCACTGATCTCAATCGTCCCACCGAGAGTTTCAATAGAGCCCAATAAGACCCCGGTTTGTTGGTAGCCGGCGCCTATGAATTCGATTTCTCCATTGGCGTACCACTCCAAATCGCTGGCGATAGGTACCGCGTTTCCATACGCCAAGCCGAGTGCATCTTGTGGATCATCAAGTTCAACAGCGTATGTTTCATTTCCGAGTGACCATTGTTCAAAGGGAGAGTCACAGGCATACTCGGCCCACAATGCCGATGCCTTGGCAATCATCGGATCACTGCGACGAGGTATTTCAAACTCGGTGATGTGTAACAGAGGGGCATCTGGGCGCCACAGCCCCCAGCAATACCAAGCATCTGATTGGCCCAGCAGGCGATACGAGGTGTATCCCGCTATCGCTTGACCCTCGTCCCACCACGAAAAGGTCCACTCTTCACAATTCGCGTCGGAATGTGCATGCTCGTGTTGTTTGGCAAACATCAAGGAAAGGCTAGGCGGCTTTAGCAACTTCCATCTAGCCTGAATGCCGTGAACCAACCACTTGTCTGCTTTGAGAACTCCTACTCTCAAACCTTCCCAGAACTCAATGAGATGTGGCAGGCCACCCCCGCCTCGGCTCCAAAGCCACTGATCATTAATCAACAACTGGCTCATGATTTGGGCATTGATCTCGCAGAGTTAGAGACGCCCTCGGGCACAGACTTTCTCGTTGGCAATCTTGTTCTTGAAGGTTCAACACCAGTGGCCATGGCCTATGCCGGTCACCAATTCGGTGGCTACTCGCCTCGCCTCGGAGATGGACGAGCCTTGTTACTCGGTGAGATGATCAACGTTGGTGGACAGCGACGCGATATTCATCTCAAAGGTTCGGGTCGCACTCCATTTTCTCGGGGCGGTGATGGCAAGGCGGTCGTTGGACCGATGCTGCGTGAATACATCATCAGTGAAGCAATGCATGCACTTGGCATTCCCACTACCCGATCCTTGGCAGTCATCGCCACCGGCGATCAAGTCGCTCGCGAAACTTGGCTTCCTGGAGCTGTGCTGTGCCGAGTGGCCGCGAGCCACCTTCGAGTAGGCACATTTCAATTTGCTGCTCAACATGAAGATAGGACACTGTTGCAACGTCTCGCCGACTACGCGATTGATCGTCACTATCCGCATACTCGCGAGAGCGACAATCGCCATCTCGCTTTCTTTCAAGAGGTCGTGACGCAACAAGCCTCACTGCTCGCCCAGTGGATGCTCATTGGATTCGTCCATGGAGTGATGAATACAGACAACATGACGATCTCGGGCGAAACTATTGACTACGGCCCTTGTGCATTTATGGATGCCTTTGATCCGACCACGGTCTTTAGTTCCATTGACCATCAAGGGCGTTACGCGTATGCCAATCAGCCACATATTGCTCAATGGAACTTAGCGCGTTTGGCTGAAACACTTCTGCCGCTCTTTGCTGACACTCAGGAAAAGTCGGTGGAGGTCGCCACAGCAATATTGCTCGACTTCACTGCGCAGTATCAGTCCTTCTGGCTGACAGGGATGCGCGAGAAACTCGGCATCATGAATGAACAAAATGGTGACGAGGAACTGATCACAGAACTTTTTGACATCATGCAGGCGCAAAAAGTTGACTTCACATCACTTTTTCGTTCCCTGTCATCATCTGTGCGAGGCGACTCATCATTGGCCCGTGCACTCTTCACCGAACCCACTGCCTTTGATCGGTGGGAGACAAGTTGGCATGCGCGTCTATCGTTAGAGACCACTGAGGGAATGGCGGTCGCCGATGTCATGGACCTAGTAAATCCGATCTACATCCCCCGTAATCACACTGTTGAAGCAGTCCTAACTGCAGCCACGGAGGGTGACCTAACACCGTTACATCAACTTCTAGACGTTATTGCTCAACCCTTCAAGCAACGATCTGGATACGAGTCGTTTGCCACTCCCGCGCCACCAGAGTTCACTCACTACCAAACCTTCTGCGGCACCTGATATTTTCGTTGAGGATGGGTTTAGATTCCGACGATGACAGACGAGCCGTGCCCGAATAAGCCTTGATTGGCCGTGATCCCAAGTTGAGCATTTTCGATCTGTCGACCATGAGCCTGACCGCGTAATTGCCACACAAG
>SYDZ01000101.1 GCA_005801025.1 Actinomycetota bacterium | reverse complement strand
TTGTAATTTCTCCCCATCCACTGCGGGCAACCAGCTTGAAATGTGGCAGGCCGAAACTTTTGATATCAGCACAATTGAACGAGAACTCACATGGGCTGCCGACATCGGAATGAATACTGTTCGGATTTATCTCCACGATTTGTTATTTGCTGAAGAACCAAGAGATTTTCTGGGGCGAATCGAGAAAGTCTTTTCAGTGGCCGCCTCAAAAGGCATTGGAGTCATCCCAGTTCTCTTTGATGGCGTGTGGAATCCAAAGCCACAGTTAGGTAAGCAACCCGAGCCAAAACCTTTTCTGCATAACTCAATGTGGGTTCAAAGTCCAGGTTCAGACATTTTCTATGATCGCTCGCGATGGTCTGAGTTGCGAAGCTATGTTTTGGAAGTGCTTTCATTTTTCAAAGATGATGAGCGCGTGATCGCCTGGGACCTCTTTAATGAGCCTGATCAAGTTGATGTGGTGACTCTGAAACTCGGATCACGTGATGAAAAGATCGCCACGGCCACGGAACTTGTCTCAACGGTGTTTGGTTGGGCCCGCGAAGTTGGTGTTACCCAGCCGCTGACCGTTGGGGTGTGGGAATACGATAAGGATGGCCAAATGGCCATGAACTCACTCAATCAACTCATCGTTGATCAAAGTGACATCATTTCATTTCACTGTTATGAGCCTCGCGAAAAACTGATGGCTGTGATTGATGCTTTAAAGACTCACGGCCGTCCACTGTTATGCAGCGAATGGTTGGCCCGCTCTGCTGGTTCAACAGTTGATCTCTTGTCAGTCTTTAAAGAAGCGGGAGTTGGGGCGATCAACTGGGGATTGGTTGATGGAAGAACTCAGACAAGGTTTCCGTGGCGCTCGTGGACCACACAAGTCAATAACGACGAGCCTTGGTTTCATGAACTTCTGCACCCTGATGGCACTGCCTATGACGCGCAAGAAATAGAAATCTTTCGGCGTCTGAGCGCCAATTAAACGCTCGGCGGGTAGGGAAAGGGCAAATGAGGTCGACAGTGAGTGAGAGCAGATCAGTTCGGTGGCATAATGTTCACATGAGTATTTCTTCAAGTCATCAATCCGCATTGCGCTTAGTTGCACTATTCGCCCCAGTCATTTTTCTCATCGCTGCATGTGGCGGTGGCAGTGGCTCGACAAACACGAACTCTCCAGAAACAACGGTTGCTGAGACGACGGTCCCAGTTCTTGAACTTGCGATCGACAGAGTTGTTGCACCTGAGGCAACTACGATCGCAGATTTGATCGCTCTTGAGCGACCTGTTGTCATTGCTCACGCTGGAGGCGATTTTGACTGGCCACATTCAACGATGTACGCCTTCACTCAGGCGGTGTTAAATGGCGCTGATGTCCTCGAAATGGATGTCATGCTCAGTTCAGACGGGGTTTTGATGGTGCAACACGACAACACTGTTGATCGACTCACGAACAACACTGGCTTATTTGCTTCGTACACCGCTGCCGAGTTGCAGGCAATGGATAATGCGTATTGGTTCTCGGGTGGCGTATGGAGTGATCACTCTCTTGCTGAAGGTGCCTACGTCTACCGTGGTGTTCGTACTGGTGAAGTGGCTCCACCCGAAGGGTTCACGGCTGATGATTTTGGTGTTGCAACCTTTGAACAGGTCGCTCGTGCCTTCCCGGATTTTCCGCTTGATGTTGAGATCAAAATCCCAGAAACTGAATCGGGTGAAGTTCTCTTGGACAGTGCCTTTGCAGCAGCAAAGGAGTTGGCGCGCTTGATCACCGAACTGGATCGCACCGATTCAGTTATTGTTGTTTCTTTCAATGATGATGTCCTCACTGAGTTTCGCTCCTTGATTGCTGATGTAGCCACGAGTCCAGGGCAGACCAGTCTTGTGAATTGGTATCTCGCGGGTGCTGCACTTGACCCACGTGATGTCGTTTTCCAGGCTCCACCGATCTACGAAGGTGTTGAAGTGCTGGGCAAGGAGACTTTTGACCGTGCCCACGCCGAAGGCTACGAGGTTTGGGTCTGGATGACCGAATCATCTCAAGAGACGACAGAGTACTTCAACGACTTACTGAGCCGAGGGGCCGACGGTCTTTTGGTCGCTGCTGTCACTGCTATTCCTTGATCACTTGGCTTTGACAGTGGGGCGGATTTCTTGAGTTCGTCTCCACTGGAGCGAGGGTTAACTTGAACGCTCATTTAAGGATTAGCTTGAAGCAATGCGAGCGCGTCCGCAAACTCAATGGGCAGTGGGGTTGCTTCTCACCACCTTGTCACTTTGTGGTTCAGAATCAGTGAAGGCATCGCAGGTTACGAATCCCTGTTTAGGCTTGCGCGGAATAGAACTTCCAGTTGATCAACCCGAGGAGCTGGCCGTCGTGCAGTCGCGAATCATCCGTTGTGCGTCTTATGTGCAACGCGTTGATTATGGGAATGAGGGGAAAGTTCAGTGCGTTGCGTTTGCGTACTTATTGATGGACAAGTTACGCGAGCCAGGGCAAAGACTTTTCAGTGGCGGTGATACGGCAGGTGCATATTTCGTGAGGTTAGAATCTTCTCGTAAAATCAGTAAGCCGGAAGCCGATGGTCGGCCAAAAGATCAATCAAAGCCGCTCTATGTTTGGTGGAATCGCAATATGGCTCAAGGCCACCTCGGGGTGTGGATTGGGGGCGATCTTTATATTGATAGTCAGTCAGCGCTTTTGGTTGTGACCCACAAATTGCCGATCAAGGATCCAACTTTGGCGGCTTGGAGCATTTCTACACCTCGCGCCCAAAAAACATTAGGTCGGTATATCGGCAGACCCTGGCCCCGCAATTCGCCATCAATTCCCGATGGTTACTCAACCGCTCGAGTCAATGGTGGTTCCTGCCGTAAGTGCCAGTGGACACCAACGAAATAATTTTGACTGGCATGGGCTATTAAGAATATGCAGGTATTTGAATGCTTGATTCGTTTGCCTCGAGCGAGGGACGAATCTCACGGAACAATCGGCGGTAACGGTAGAAAGGTACGCGCGGGTACATGTGATGTATGAGGTGATGGTCTTGACCGAGCAACATGATGTGACTACCAATCCAGCCACGAATACGCGTGTTGCGATAGCGACCCGTTTCGTTAAATGGTGAGTGGGGAAGCCAGACGAACCAAGTCTGCAAAATTAATTGACCAACCTGAGTCGGCAGCCACCACAACATCAAAAAGTTCAATCCTTGACCAAAGAAAAATGAAACGATCAAGAGCAATAAACTCAATTGCAAATGCCGATAGAGACCAGGTCGATCAGATTTAAAGTACCTAATACCAGCGCTGATCTGTGCCGGGAGAATTTTGAATAACACCTGTGCAACGAATGGGACGCAGGCAAGAGTTTTGATCACCGTCGTGATGAGCCAGCGCGGGAAAACTGCTTTGCCTGGCCCGGCCATGAAATAATCCGGATCTCGCCCAGGAATATTGGTGTGTGCATGGTGCAGAAGATGAGACGGAGCGTATGCCTGGAAGTTGAGTTGCAGCGGTAACGAAGCCACAGTCCCCATGAGTTTATCAACCCAACGCAGTGACTTATTTTGGGCACTGATATTTCCATGGTTCGCTTCATGGTGAATTGTGTAGAAAAAGTAAGTGATGATTGAGTTGATCACGAATCCGATGGGCATTGGTAGTGAGCCTTTGACACACAACAGGATCGTGCCCGTATAGACAGCACAGTTAAAGATGAAAAGCAACACCGTTGGCCAAGCAAAGCCACCAATATATTTGCTAGCGATTTCTCGTTCTTCGGCAGGAGTCACTTTTTTATTTTATATCTAAACTTCACATGAGGTAAAATCAGAACCAAGGTTAATGGTGCCAGAAAAGTGTGCGGCAGCCAGGCCGATCCATTCGTCTTCTTGTCCAGGCTGCACTGCTGGCACACAATGCGTAAGCATCAGATTTTTGACATTGTTGCGTTGGGCTGTTTGTCCGGCTTGGGCCACCGTGCTGTGGTAATCCAAAATGTCAAGGAAACGTTGGCTATTAGGTAACAGCGTGGCGATTTGCTTGACTAGGTCATCGCGAATCACCGTCTGCACATAGATATCTGCGTTCCGGCACAAATCATCAAGGCCAGCACAAGGAATCGTGTCGCCCGCAAGTGCAGCAACTTTTCCATCGTGTTCAATGCGAAAGCCGATACTCGGATCGACGGGGCGATGATCAGTTGCGTGCGTTGACACCGAAACTTCACCCACTGTGAATGTTTCACCCGCACCCACTTCAACGACGTCAACGGTGAGTGGTCCATTGGCACGCAGGTCATCGTGGTGAGCATGGCGGTAGCCCTGATCGAGCGTGAGCATCTGCAACATGGCGTCAACGACCCGGTGCGTACCAACTGGGCCTACAACTTTGAGTGGAATATTGACTGGCATCATCACCCATCGCGTTGTCACGAGATCGTTGAGGTCGGTGATGTGATCGCTATGTAGGTGAGTGATCAAGATGGTGCTGACCATGCCTGGCAAAACACCAGCGCCGAGGAGACGCATGATGGCGGCACGCCCGCAGTCAATCATGATGTTTTGGCCTGCCGTTTGCACTAATGAGCACGGGCCAGCACGGTTGGCATCGGGGATCGGGCTACCAGTTCCGAGAAGGGTGACTTTCATAGTTTAAGTATGGCATAAACTGTCAGTAATACTGACATATTGCTAGTCACTGGCTTCTTGCAAAGCCTGTAGCAATGTATTCCATGATAAGACAGCACACTTAATTCGCACGGGGAACTTAACGACTCCCTGAAGGGCCTCAAGGTCGCCCAGTTTGACTTCAACAACTGGTGCATCTTCGGCATCTTCGGCAATTGACATCATCACTTTGAAGCGATGTACGAGTGCTTGCACTTCTGCGAGAGATTTACCTTTGACTGCCTGACTCATCATTGACGCAGAACTCTGCGAAATGCTGCACCCTTGCCCAGAGACTTTGATGTCACTCAGAACTCCATTTTCCACCTGCGCGTAGATCGTGATTTCATCTCCACACAAAGGATTATGACCTTCCGCCATATGTGCGGGTGGGGTTTCTAGTTCACCCCGATTACGTGGGGTGCGATAGTGATCAAGAATAATTTCACGGTACAAATCTTCTAAGCCGGGCATCGTGTTTCCTCTCGTGGCTACAGACCAAAGATATCGCTGGCACTGTCAAGAGCGTCGGCAAGAGCGTCGGCATCTGACTCATCGTTGTACAAATAAAAGCTGGCACGAGCCGTGGCATTTGCTCCGAGGAGCTTCATCAGGGGCTTGGCGCAGTGGTGACCTGCCCTAATACACACATTCTTTTGGTCTAAAACTTGGCTCAGATCGTGTGGGTGGATACCCCGGAAGGCAAAACTGAGAACCGCTCCACGCACTGCAATATCGCGCGGCCCATGGATGCAAATATCGGTACCGAAGCGATCATCAAGGGCGCGCAACGCGTAGTCCGTGAGATTCATTTCGTGCTGGCGGATATTACTCATCCCAATCTCACCGAGATAGTCAACTGCCGCCCCAAGACCAATGACTTCTACGATCGCTGGAGTGCCAGCCTCAAACTTTGATGGAAGTTCGGCGCAAGTAAAACCGTCGAGTCTCACATCGCCGATCATGTTGCCACCGCCCAAAAATGGTGGCATGGCGTGTAAAAGTTCACGTCGCCCCCACAACACTCCGACTCCCGATGGACCAAGCATCTTGTGGCTGCTAAACCAAGCAAAGTCGGCATCCCACGCTTGGACATCGGTGACATTGTGCGGGACGTATTGACAGGCATCCACGATGGCTATTGCTCCAGCAGCATGAGCGGCTTGGCAGAGTTGCGCGACAGGTGTGAGAGTTCCGAGGACATTACTCATCGCAGTGAAGGAAAGCACTTTTGCGCCAGCGAGCAATGATGACAAATTGGTGAGGTCAAGTTGACCATCAATAGTCAACGGAATCCAGCGAATTTCTAAGTTATGTTCTGCAGCCAGCATTTGCCAGGGGACAATGTTGGCGTGATGTTCCATATGAGTAAGTACGACGATGTCACCACTATGGAGATTCTCTCGACCCCAAGTTTGGGCAATCAAATTGAGCGCCTCCGTAGCGTTCTTAGTGAAAATGATTTCCTCCACGTGAGGTGCGTTAATAAACTTCTGAATCTTGGCGCGGGCGGCTTCAAAAAGGTCGGTTGCTTCAGCCGCTAGTTGATACGCACTACGACTGATTGGCGAGTAGCCATTGCGCATGAACTCAGCCATTGCATCAATCACTGCGTGAGGTTTTTGCGATGTATTAGCTGAGTCGAGGTACACCAATCGCTGATCGTCAATGATGCGTTGAAGTACCGGAAAGTCGGCCTTAACCGCCGCCCAATCGACTGCGCTCGTATTCATCAGCGGAATGACTCGTATCCGGAAACCTCGAGTTTCTCGGCGATTTCCATTCCACCGCTGACGACAATGCGACCATCAACCATGACATGGACATAATCGGGGGCGAGTTCATCGAGGAGACGTTGATAGTGAGTGATTAAGACGACACCCATGGTCGGTCGGTCGGCACGAACTGCGCGAATTCCTTTGGCGACAATACGCAGGGCATCGATATCCAAACCTGAATCTGTTTCATCAAGAACTGCTATGTCAGGTTCAAGAATTGCCATCTGCATAATTTCGTTGCGCTTTTTTTCTCCACCAGAGAAGCCCTCATTGAGATAGCGGTCCACGAAGGACGAATCCATGCCGAGGCGTTTCATCCAATCCATTGTCGCCAAGCGAAGTTCAAGAATGGATAAGTCAATACCTTTACGAGCGCTGAGGGCCTGTCGCAAAAACTGGATAACGGAGACACCAGCGATTTCTTGGGGATATTGGAAGCCAAGGAAGAGGCCGGCTTTGGCGCGCACGTCAGTCGGCCAATCGGTAATTTCATCGCCATGGAGGAATATCTGACCACTGGTGACTTCGTATTCAGACGACGCTAACAGGCAACTTGCGAGCGTACTTT
>SYDZ01000100.1 GCA_005801025.1 Actinomycetota bacterium | reverse complement strand
CGGAGAATAGTCCACATTGACCAATGCCGTTGCGTTACGAGAGTTGAGTCGAGTGTCAGCCACGACTACTGCTAAAACATCGCCCGCATAACTCGTTCGAGCGCCGACAGGGATCATGATCGGCCAGTCTTTATAGATCAATCCCACCTTTAATTCACCCGGTAGATCTGCGGCAGTAAAAACCGCTACAACCCCGGGCGCAGCGAGGGCGTGCGTTGTATCGATTCCGTTGATGTCTGCCCGTGCATGTTTAGTGAGGACTAATGAAGCATGCAGCATTCCGGGAACGCGCAGGTCGTCTATGTAAGCCCGATCACCAAGGGCCAATTCTTTGGCTTCATATTTCATTCCCCCAGAGCCGATACCTATGGGTTGGACTGGATGGATATTTTTGCCGAGGGCCACAGATTCGATCGCCTCGAGGACCTTGACATATCCAGTACAGCGACAGAGATTTGCTCCAAGATGACGCGACATATCTCCCTGTGTGAGAGCCGCGCCTTTCTTGTCGATTTGTCCCTTTGCGCGCATCACAATTCCAGGAATACAAAATCCACATTGCAGAGCCCCGCAAGCAGCAAAAGCATTGGCGTACGATTCTCTTTCGTCAAGAGGTAGACCCTCTAAGGTGACGATGGTTTTTCCAGCGACTTTGGTCAGCGATTGTTGGCAACTAACAATCACTTTTCCGTCAATGAGCACGGTGCAGCATCCACATTGGCCAGTGGGCGAACACCCATCTTTCGCAGAAGTAATATTTAGTTCTTCTCGTAAGGCGGCTAGAAGATGGGGGTGAGACGAATCCACCGTGACATCACGTCCGTTGACTCGAAGGGCTACCCGCGTGCCTCCTTGACCATCGGTTTCAGCACTGCGTGTTTCGGTCATGGCTTTTCCTGCACAATCGCTCCACGTTGGCGAGTGATGCGTTGATACATCTCTGGACGCCGGTATTTGTCAAAATCAAAAAGTGTTTTCTTATAGCGCTGGCACCAATCAAGATCGCATGACGCAACAATAAGCTCATCGTCAGTGGTGAGTGTTCGGGCAATGATTTCTCCACTCGGTGCCACGATAGATGTTTGGCCGAGCGAGTCGACACCTTCTTCAACGCCAGCTTTTGCGACACCGACAACCCATGTTCCATTTTGGTAAGCCCCTGATTGCATCACTAATGAGTTGTGGAAACCCTGGAGAACATCTTGGCTTGGATCAGGGACATAGTGAATGGGAGTGTTGTATCCACAGAGGATCAACTCGACACCCTGCAAACCCATCTCACGATATGACTCAGGCCAGCGACGGTCGTTGCAAATCATCATTCCAACAAGTCCATTAAAACAATGCCAAACTCCGAAGCCTTCTGTCCCTGGTTCAAAGTAGTAACGCTCAGCATGTTGAAATGGGCGATCAGGTTCATGATGGGCGTGACCAGGAATGTGCACCTTGCGGTAGTGAGCAACGACTGATCCATCTCTTTCAACCAAGATTTGAGTGTTGTAACGGTGTCTGGCGCCTTCATCATCAGGCGTCGTGAGCTCGGCGTAACCCAGGCAGAAACCGATTCCTAGTTTCTTGGCCTCGTCAAAAAGGGGTTGCGTTTCGGCGCTGGGCATGCTGCTTTCGTACCAATGATCTGTCTCTGTAATGTCCTCCACGAACCATCGCGGGAAAAAAGTTGTCAATGCGAGTTCGGGGAAAACCACTAAGTCACAATCGCGCGATTTTGCTTCACGTAATAGAGCGATTAGACGCTGAACGACTTCGGCTCGAGAATGATGCTTTTGAATCGGACCTAATTGTGCGGCACCGACGACAACCGTGCGAGATGGAAAGTTCATGATTGATTGACCGTTTTCTCGTCAAAATCGGTGTGCGCCAACTGCCACATCGTATCTAACAAAATATTTGAACCAGCAATGAGATCATCGGGTTCAGTAAATTCAGCCGGGTTATGACTGATACCTAAAACTGATGGTGTAAAAATCATTGATGAGGGGCATACCCTCGCCAACATCTGTGCATCGTGACCTGCGCCAGATGGCATTCTCATGACGGAGTGCCCATGACTCTCGGTCAGACTTTCAATCAAGTCAATAACACGAGGGTCAAAAACGACTGGTTCAAAACGCGCCAAGATTCGCGTTGTTATTTTAACTCCTTCGCAGTGAGCAAGGGTCTTCATGTACTCGGCAACTTCAGACTCTGCTTGTTGCAAAATAAGTTCATCGGTATTTCGAATATCGAGAGTGAGGAGAGCTGACTTTGGTACGACATTAATGAGGTTGGGGTGAACATCAATTTTGCCGACCGTACAAACTTGATGCCCGCCTAGGCGCTCAGCCAAGTCACGCAAAAATACGGTGATCTTTGCCGCCACAAATGCTGGATCGTGTCGCAGTGACATGGGGGTGGTCCCTGCATGGTTACTTTGTCCCTCGATGAGCACTTCTTGCCACGAGATTCCTTGCACCCCAGTGACCGCACCGAATCGCACACCCTGTGCCTCAAGTAGTGGACCTTGCTCAATATGTAGTTCAACGAAGGCGTGGGGTACGGCTCCTGGACTCGGGGCCGAACCGGCGTATTCAATACGGTTCAATTCGTCGGCTAACACGGCACCATCAATGGAGACGGTGCGCAATGCTTCCTCGAGTGCTAGGCCACCAGCAAAAACTAAAGAACCCATCATGTCGGGCTGGAAGCGGGCCCCTTCCTCATTGGTGAAAACTGCAACGCTCATGGGCCGGGGTGGCGATAATTGAGCAGCCATGAGGGTTTCAATGACCTCAAGACCCGCCAGTACACCCAGATTTCCGTCGTAACGGCCTCCAGTACGAACCGTGTCAATGTGGCTACCAGTCATCACTGGGGCGCCGCATCCAACATCCCATGTGCCGACGATATTGCCGATGCCGTCGATGGAAATCTCCAAACCGAGATCCCTCATCCAGGTCACGATCAGGTCCCGGCCGAGCCGGTCTTCATCGGTGAGTGCCAAGCGACAGGACCCACCACCAGTTATCGGACCAATGTCGGCCAGGTCTTGCAACCTTCTGAGGAGGCGAGTTCCAGAGATATGCACGCCCACGGAGGTGGGTGGTCTTACGCTGAAGGAGTTCTCCGTTCCGGACATAGGTCAAGTTTACATTTTGTAAAGGACAATATTGATGTCATCGTCAGGTT
>SYDZ01000099.1 GCA_005801025.1 Actinomycetota bacterium | reverse complement strand
AGACGACGACTGGCCCACACTCCACCGAGAGATGACAGAGCACCAGCGATGATGATTCCAAGAAATAGCGCCGACCCAATCGCATTCAGAGTCCGTTGCTCATTAGTCAAAGGAAAGGCTTCAAAGTACGCGGCGTTGATCTCGGCGATAAAGACGCCGACCGCTATGTACGGTTGACCATCAATCGAGAAGCGTTGGCGGGAGGTCGTTCCGGCAAGTGTGGAGACCACAAGTTCAGGAGGAAAAACCTGTTGGGTGTATCGAATATCTTGGGAGAAGTAAAGATCCTCGGGAGTTAGATGAAGAACCGAAAACCCATTCTGCTCGGTTCTGATACCGGAGATGAGTTCAAATGCCTGTGAACGACGGGTGCGTAATTGAAGGCGGATCAACTGAGCATTATTGAAGGACTGACGCTCAACGATTTCGGTGCGCCGTTCGAGTAGATACGAACGGGCACTGACATAACTCACCGCTGAAAGCGACAGGGACGCTAAAAGCCCCGTCGCTAGGAAAAGCAGAGTGACCCGACTTCGGAGGCTCAGTTTGCGAAGGCGAGAAGGAAATTGCACCTTCCTATCCTTGCCCAGTTTTGGGTTCGCCGCAGAATATAAATCGCCCGGCTCGGGCAATGAGCCAGCGAACCGGGCGAGACAGGGCACGCTGGGAGGTGAGGATCAGGGGGAGGAAGACCCCCACCACGCCAGCGTGAACGAGATGAGTCTCGCAAGACTGTGTGATGAGAAAGTACGCAAAGTGTGCGTTTTGTGTAACAAAATGTTTTTCTGGATAAGAATGCCTCAGTGAACTCCCTGCTCTTTATTGAAGATGACGACCATATTCGACTGGCATTACGCCTAGTTCTTGAAGACGAGGGGTATCGGGTACGAGAGGCCGCTGATGGGCGGAGCGGTTTGGCGGCTTTCCATGCCGAAGAACCTGACCTGGTGCTCTTGGATCTTCGGTTACCCGATATATCGGGTTTCGATGTCTGTCGGGCCTTGCGGGCGATGTCAATCGTTCCGATCATTATGGTGACGGCTCAGACGGACACCCACGACATGGTGGCAGGTCTTGAGGCGGGAGCCGACGACTATGTGACGAAACCTGTCGTACCCAAGGAGTTGGCCGCGCGGATTCGTGCACATTTGCGACGCGCCCAGTTAGTTGGTGCTGCCGACTCAACAGCGCCAAGTGAGATTTTTGGTGATATTGATGTCCGTCGAGATCAAGGACTTGTCTTTAAAGGTGGCAAGGAGGTCTCTCTCACTAAAACAGAATTCAACTTATTGTGTGAGTTTGCAGATCATCCAAACATTGTTTTGTCGCGTGATCAACTGCTCGAACGAGTGTGGGGTTACGACTATCTCGGTGACAGCCGTTTAGTTGACGCCCATGTTCGCAGACTACGCGTCAAGATTGAAGATCAGCCGGATGACCCGCGTCTGATAGTCACGGTACGCGGGATCGGTTATCGACTCATGCCAGTCATCTGAGGGATCATTGTTTTCGGTACTTACTCGGTGATCGTGCGTAGGAAATCCTCAGCCTCAGAGCGAATTAAGGTACGTCGCATCTTGGGCATAGCGTTCAAGATTGTGCTTTTATAGCCAGAGTTGGCTAGGCGAGAATCAAAAACGGCCACTACTCCTCGGTCGGTTGCATTGCGTATTAGTCGACCTGTGGCTTGAGCCAAACTCGTTGCGGCGCGTGGTAAATCAATGTCTCGGAAGGCACTTGGACCAACTGCCTCACGGCGGGCCTTGATCAGAGGATCATCTGGACGGGGAAACGGAATGCGATCAAGAGTCACTAATGACAGGGTGCGCCCAGGAATATCAATCCCTTGAAAGAATCCTTGCGTGGCAAACAGACACGAGGATTCATCTTCACTGAATAGTTTTAAGATCTGTGTTTTCTTGTATTCGCCTTGCGTGAAGATCGTGTGTGGAAGTCGGTCGCGTAGTGCGGCGGCGGCCGCATTCATTTTGGCAATACTCGTAAACAGTGCCAGAGTGCGACCGCCAGCGGCCTTGATGAGGTGAAAAAGTTCTTCATGCATCAGAGCGCCGAATGAAGGATCATTAGGATTTGGAAGGTGCCCCGAGCAGTACAACACTGCATGTGCTTGATAGTCAAATGGGCTCTCGACATCCAACGTATTGACCTTGTCATTGGGTAACCCAATACGTTGGGGCATATTCGTGGGGATCGTGGCACTTGTCAAAACCGCCGTTGTCTTTTGCCAAATGCCAGCACTCAGAGTCGGACCGACGTTCAATGGGGCGATTTCCAAAATGGGTCGATCAGGGGTTCCCGACACGAAGGGAACATGAGTCTCATTGGTCTGCAGAGCAGTATCGAGAGTTTCCGCAAGGCGTGTAGCCATGGTCTGAGCGCGCAACTTGCGTTGATTGCCATCGTCATCTTTTGTCTCAATAATGCGCAGGATGTCTAAAACTTTTGCGACCACTCTGCGTCCCGCAGCCAATACGGATGTCACTTCATTGGGTAAAGGTGCACTGATCCGCTTTCCAACATCTGTTTGAAGGACTTCATTGAGCATGTGTCCGATATCGACTATGTCTGAAATCGTTTTTGGATCAGCAACGATTCGTTTGGTGATTCCAGCGAAGGAGTTGAAATTACCCGCCGACATGGAGACGCCAACAGTGCTACTCATGATGTCTTCTAATCCATGGGCCTCATCCACGATGAGTACATCATGCTCGGGAAGAAGCTCGCCATCGGCGGCAACATGAAGCCCATAGAGGTATGTATTGACAACCACGATTTCTGCTTCACCGGCGCGCAATCGGGCCAGTTCGGAGAAGCATTGACCGCCTTGTGGACAGCGACGCGCTCCTGGGCACTCATCGCTACCAACGCTGACGGCGCTCGTGGCACGGTCACTGGGGGACCACGTGATTTCATCCATGTCGCCCGATGTGCTTGTTTGCGCCCATGTGGCGATCTTGGCAACCTCGCGTTTGGTCGAGTCCGACATTTCTTCGACTTCTAACAGTGTGGGTGAGTCGTCGCGTTTTTTCTCCTCTGAAAGATGCAGTTCTGCAACACGCTGCATGCAGACGTAATTGCTACGACCCTTAAGGACGGCAAATGAAATCTCGCGGTTGAGATATGGTCCCAGCTGCTCGGCGAGAAAGGGCAAGTCTTTTTTCGCCAATTGATCCTGAAGGGCCTTGGTGGCCGTGCTGATGACAATACGTTTTCCACTGAGAATTGCTGGTACGAGGTAGGCAATCGTTTTGCCCGTGCCTGTGCCTGCCTGAACGACGAGATGAATCCCATTCTGCAGAGCCTCTTCGACGGCTTGAGCCATTTCCTTTTGCCCTGGGCGACTTTCTGCATTGGGTAGCGCTGTGGTGGCAATCTCCATCGCATCAGAGAGATTTATTTTCCTACGAGGCACAGACACAACTGTGAACCGTAGTTCACAGTTGACAGATATATGTTTTTTAGGATGGATGAACTCGTCGGGCAAGCGCCAGTGCTTGGTCAAGATCCTCGGCGGAGTACTCGGGCCATGTATTGGTGGTGAAGTGAATGGGGGCACCATTGGACTGCCAGAGTAAGAAGTTTGAGAGTCGCCGTTCGCCTGAAGTTCGTACGACAACATCCACGTTGGGCATTTGGGGGAGGTACATCTGTTGGCCAAGGTTGTCAATCGTGGGAGGCAGACCGCGATCATGCAAGAGTCTGGCTGCCTCGGCGATTTCGGCTCGACTTCCGTAATCAAAGGCGACAGTCAGAGTCATCCCAGTGTTGGCAGAGGTATCTGAGATGGCCTGACGTATGGCTCTTTGGACAAAGCGCGGTGTTCTGGCCGTTGGATCCTTGAAGCGCCGCCCGATCCAACTGACTCGGACGTTGAGTTCATTAAGTTCTTTGACTCGCCCAAAGAGTCTCTTGTGAAGGCTCAAAATATGACGTACCTCTTTGCGAGGTCGGATCCAGTTTTCAGTGGAAAAGCCAAAAACCGTGAGGTAATCAACATTGCGCGCCACGCAGAGGCGGACCACTGCCGCAAGATTCTCTTCACCTTGGGTATGGCCAGCGATACGCGGTAGTCCGCGTCTTTGCGCCCATCTCCCGTTGCCATCCATAATGCAAGCCACATGCATGAGTCCCTACGGTACTTGCCTGAGGGCCGCGCGGCTGTCATTGATTACTCCACACATGGGCTCAACTATCTCCATTGAGTGCTCTTCCATCGGCAACAATAGACGATATGTCGCCACTTTTTCGCCGAGTCTTTAAGCCTCGCGGGCAAACACCGGAGTTGGGTATTTCATCGTTGAGGCACATTGTTGTTGCAGGTGGTTCTATCGAGGAATGGCGCAGTTTTAATGCGTTGCAGTGGCGGAGCCGGCTCGAGAGTTTGGCTGGTGCTGGCAAGGCCTCTGGAGCGCGATTTATCTCGGTGCACCCGTACGACACGGGCCTTACCGAGTCATCAAGTAAGGCGCAATGGGGGGATCTGCCCGAGTCTCTGATCATTGATGGTGTGCAGATCACGACGCATCCTTTTAGCGATGGTCGGATGCGGCTTTGTTCAGTTCTTGGGGACTGGGACGAATCTCAAGAGATCACCGAATTGTCATTGGATGCGGTGTTGTTCGGAGAGGCTGGCGAACCAGATCTAGTTGTTGTACTTGGGCCTCCCGATCGCTTGCCGCGTTCATTGATGTGGGAATTGGCTTACAGCGAGATAGTTTTCATTGCTCGTTCGTGGGCAGATTTGCACTCGCAAGACATTCACATTGCGATCGCCGAGTTCGCTTCACGAGAACGGCGTTTCGGTGGTGTTGACCCGTGACCTCGCGCTTGTACCGGGACACGGGCATAGTTCTACGCACATATAAATTAGGTGAATCGGACAGAATTGTGATTTTCCTGACAGAGAATCACGGCAAAGTGCGGGCAGTGGCGAAAGGAATTCGCAAAACGCGATCAAAGTTTGGGGGCCGCCTTGAGCCACTTTCGCATGTGGCGGTGCAGTTCCATCGGGGACGCGATTTAGATATCGTCAGTCAGGTTGAAAGTGTGGATTCACACGGAACTGTTTTTGGCAACTTGGATGCGATGACGCAAGCAAGTTCCGTTTTGGAAGCAGTTGACCAATTGGTGCCTGATCGT
>SYDZ01000098.1 GCA_005801025.1 Actinomycetota bacterium | reverse complement strand
TCCCGTTTCCGTAATGTCAACAATGCAGTCTGCGATATCGGGAATCTTTGCTTCAGAGGCACCGTAGGACAAGCGGATATCTGCGTGAATGCCGCGCTCGGCAAAAAAACTCACAGTCAGACTTGGGTATTCCGAACTGACGCGCACACCGTTTGGAAGATCAGCCACACTTTGTGCGGTGCTGTCTTGAGCCACAGCGACAACAACCTTGACGGGGTCAAAGGTTGCCTTGGAATACTTCAATTCACCAAGGCTGTGCACATCGCTCTGCGTTTCTTCGACCCAATCGCGCCCAGTGATACCAATATCAAATAAACCTTCAGCCACATACTGCGGTATTTCCTGGGGGCGAAGAATCCGCACGTCAAGGACGCGTGGATCATCAATAGATGCTCTGTAATCGACATTTGAGGAACGCCGAATCGGCAGGTCTGCAGCTTCAAAAAGATCGAAGGTGGCTTTTTCTAATGAGCCTTTGGGGAGCACAATGCGTAACACACTGCTTACGCTATCGGTATCGGGCGAGCCCCACGGGTTGATTTAATGAGTCGTGGGCGCATCGGCGAGCAGTTTCACGGCGTGCGGCAACACATCCACGATGGCCTCAATCTGTTCCACGCACCCTGCTGGCGAACCGGGGGTATTGCAGATGATGGCTTGACCACGGATGCCAGCGATGCCCCGAGATAGCCGACCCAACGGACTCACCAAACGCATCGCTTCCGCCAAACCTGGAGCCTCACGCTCAATCACGCGCCGTGTGCCTTCGGGGGTTTGATCACGCGCAGCAAAGCCTGTGCCACCAGTGCTGACAACAATTCCTGAAAAGCCTTCTGTGAGAGCCGTGAGGACTCGCGCCACATTGTCGGCGCCATCCGCCGTCACGGCCCGTTCGACAACCACAAACCCGTGTCTTTCGAGGGCCTCTGCCAACTTTTCACCAGATATGTCCTGACGCGTACCATGCACCACCCCGTCGCTGACGGTGAGAACCTTGGCTTGAATCGGTGACAATTGATCAGTCATAACGGCGACGGTATCGGATGAGAACCATGCCGTCAGTATCAGCGTGGTGTGGGAGCACTCGGGTCCCAATACCAAAATCACTCCACTCGTCACCAAGTGGCGGCAAATCAGCATCACCATCGCGCCCGACGACATCAAAACCTGCAGGCACTCCGTGCTCAATAGATTCAGACGCCGTCACCGTGCACACGCTGTACACCAAAACCCCACCTGGCTTCACCAAAGATGTTGAGGCATCAATGAGCTTCTTCTGAAGAACACCCAACTCGTCAACATCTGTAGCAGTCATCCGCCAACGGGCATCGGCACGGCGGCGCAACGCCCCTAGACCCGAACATGGAGCATCCAACAAAAGGCGATCAAAACTATTGTCGCCGAAGGGTGGCATCATTCCGTCGGCAGTAACCACTGGCAAGCGATAACCCATGCGTTGTGCATTCTGCGCCACCAGTCCGGCACGCGTGAACTGCAGATCAGCGCCGATCACCATGGCGCCAGATGCGGCAATACCAGTGGCTTTACCACCTGGTCCAGCACACACATCCAAAATCCGCTCACCTCTCTTGGCACCCACAGCGGCTGCGACCCACTGGCTGGACTCATCTTGCACATAACCATCAGAGCGCATCGACACCGGAGGCGGGACATTCATCCGCTCAAGAGACATGAGCGCATCTTCGGCTGACATTTCTTTGTGAAACCGTTGCGCTATCCAATCGGGATAACTCAGTCGCACCGCATCCTGGGGCCAGATCATGGTGACCGCGGAAACCTTGCGCAAGACCGCATTCACAAAACCACTTGTTTTGCGCGGTGCAAGATCAACGGTGGCAGAAACTGCAGCGTGCGGTGGCACTCCCCCAAAAACCAATTGATACGCCCCAAGACGCAACAGCGTCCGCGTTGCCTCATCGGGTTCGCTCATCACGAAGCGATCAATGAGCGCATCACAGGCACGACGCATCCGTGTCGTGCCATAGACCAAATCTGTGGCAAATCGCCGATCAGCATCAGACAGCTTCGAACGCGAGAGAATCGTTGGCAAAACAAGATTTGCATACGCTCCATCGTGGTCAATGCGCATTAACGCAGATAATGCAATTGAACGTGAGGTCTCACTCACTACTTAACTTCTCTCCAGTTGTTGGGCGTGCACCATTGATCCACGAGACGACATTCATGCGCGGTTTTCCTTCGGGTTGCACCACTCGTAGATCAAGCGACTGATGTGCGGTCGCGATACATGCGGTTGCCTGATCAATTCGTACAGCGCCTGGAACATCTGAAGTGCTATCAACAACAATCGCCTCATGGATTTTCAGACGCTTACCACGAAACAATGACCAGGCTCCACCCAAACGAATCAGTCGCGAAATCTGTTCTGCTGAATCAGTCCAATCAATACACAATTCAGCGGGTTCAATCTTTTTTGCGTATGTTGACTCACCCTGCTGAGCGACAGGTTCACGCAAACCATCGCGCAACTGATCAAGCAAAAGTTGTGTTCCAGCCTCAATTAATGTGCGGCGTATTTCATCAGCTGTCGTTAATGCAGTAATGGTCATCGTGCTGCGACCCAAAACTGCCCCAGTGTCAAGACCCTCTTCAACCTGCATCAAACATACGCCCGTCTGCTCATCGCCAGATAGGAGCGCCCGTTCAATGGGTGCGGCCCCACGCCAACGCGGCAGTAACGAGACATGCAAGTTGAGCATCGGCACGACCTGCAAGACGGGTACTTTGATGAGTTCCCCGTAAGCCACAACCACAGCAAGATCAAAAGGTTTTTGCTGATAAATGTCAATCAGATCCTGTGCTGCATGAGAGACGTTCAGTCCGAGTTCAATTGCAACTGCTTTCACTGGACTGGGGTGTAGATCATTTCCACGTGCCCGACGCTTGTCAGCACGCGTGATCACATGGACTACTTCAACACCTGCGCCGACAAGCGCACGCAAGACTGGAACCGCCATATCTGGAGTGCCGAGAAAGGCAACCCGCCGCACAGGACCCTTGGGTAAGGGCGCCAAATTCTGCGACATCATGCTCACTCGGCCCGCAGGCGGACGATGCCTTCAACGGGATCCACCTGCTCAGTGATCTTGATGTATTGCGCCATGGCCTGTTTACGTTGCTCGGGCTGCATACGGTCAAACATCAACACCCCATTGAGGTGATCCAACTCGTGCTGGAACAATCGCGCTTCCAACTCATCGGCCTCAAAGGAGATCTCGTTGCCGTTGAGGTCGACACCCTTCATCAGCACAGTCTTGGGGCGAGTCATCTCAACATACAGACCAGGAATGCTCAGACACCCCTCGTCATAGACCCACTCACCGTCCGACTCAACAATCTTTGGGTTCAAAATCACCAGCGGCTCGTCATCCATGTCCCAGACGAAAATCTGGCGCTGAATGCCGACCTGCGGGGCTGCGAGCCCGATTCCGGAGTCGCTCTCATAAAGGGTTTCAAACATTTTTTTCACAATGCGGACGACTTTTCCATCAATATCTGTGACCGCTGCCGCCTGAGTTAAAAGCACGGGATCACCGAAAGTGCGAATTTTGTACGTCATACCTGACAGGCTACCCATGTCATGTCTTCACCCGATGCTCCCCAAAATCTTCCTACACCCCATTACTTCAATGCCGAACCCGAGGTTGCCTCGGCACGGCAGATTATCGAGGTGTCCTTGGCTGACGGAACTTTCAGAATCCAAACCGATACCGGTGTGTTTTCCCATGGCCGAGT
>SYDZ01000097.1 GCA_005801025.1 Actinomycetota bacterium | reverse complement strand
ATCAGCGCGGCGGTTCTTTCAGATCGTTATATCACCAGTCGCTTTCTGCCTGATAAAGCAATTGACCTTGTCGATGAGGCTGCAAGTAAATTGCGCATTGAAATTGACTCGCTCCCAACGGAGATTGATGTTGTGGAACGACGGATCATGCAACTCGAGATTGAAAAGTTGGCTTTGGAAAAGGAAACTGACTCTGCGTCTCGGGATCGCCTCGACGTTATTGAGGATGAATTGAAACTTCTTACTAATGACGCAGGGATTATGCGCGAGCATTGGCAGCAAGAAAAGGATGCCATTGCCGCCATTCGTCATCTCAAGGAAGAACTTGAACAACTCAAGATTAATGTTGAATACGAAACTGATCTGCAAAAGAAATCAGAGATCAGTTATGGGCGTATCCCTGAAATTGAGCGTCGTATTAATGAAGCCACAGGGCACCTAGATCTTCTGCAGATCAATAATCGAATGCTCAAAGAAGAAGTTGATGCCGAAGATATTGCTGAGGTGGTGAGCAAATCAACCGGAGTTCCCGTGACACGCTTGCTTGAGAGCGAGATGGCCAAACTGGTCAATCTTGAATCTTTGTTGCACCGTCGTATTATTGGTCAAGACGAAGCGGTGTCCGCTGTGTCGAATGCAATTCGTCGGAGCCGTGCTGGATTATCCGATCCCCTTCGACCGATCGGCTCATTTCTTTTTCTTGGTCCAACTGGTGTCGGCAAGACCGAGTTGGCGAGAGCGGTGGCTGAATTTCTGTTTGACGATGAGCGCGCCATGGTCCGTATCGACATGGGGGAGTATACGGAGAAGCATTCGGTGTCGCGATTAGTTGGTGCTCCCCCTGGCTATGTTGGATATGACGAAGGTGGACAACTCACTGAGGCGGTGCGGCGTCGTGGATACACCGTTGTGTTGTTGGATGAGATTGAGAAGGCACACCCTGATGTCTTCAATATTCTGTTACAGGTTCTCGACGATGGTCGTCTGACCGACGGCCATGGTCGGACGGTGGACTTCACTAATACCGTGATTGTGATGACCTCAAACTTGCTGGGGGAACCGCAAGGTTTTTTCAAACCCGAGTTCATCAACCGCATTGACGAAATTATCCGCTTTCGCTCTTTGACTGAGGTCGACTTGGCACTCATCGTGATGATTCAACTTGAGAATCTTCGCGAGAGACTTCTGGCTCGGCGAATCTCGCTGGAGGTCACCCCAGCAGCCGTGGCATTGCTTGCCGCAGTCGGCTTCGATCCCGATTTCGGCGCTCGTCCACTCAAGCGAGTGATTCAGCGAGAGATCGGTGACCGCGCATCTGTCCTGATCCTTGAGGGCAAAGTCGGCGAAGACGGTGCAATCGTTGTGGACGCAATTGATGGGCAAATCGTCCTGATGTCTTGACGAGCAAGTAGGGTGTGGTGACGTTCCCCCCATTTTTTAGGAGCGTGCCATGTCTGTAACAGTCGTCGTCGGAGCCCAGTGGGGCGATGAAGGCAAAGCCAAGGTCATTGACCTACTTGCCCGTGAAACGTCTGTCGTGGCGCGGTATCAAGGTGGACACAACGCCGGCCACACAGTCGTCGTCGGGACTGAGAAGTACGCCCTTCAGTTGATTCCATCAGGTGTGCTCTATGACCATGTGACTCCCGTGATCGGCAATGGCGTCGTCGTAGATATGCCGACACTGTTCGCCGAGATTGACCGTCTTGAGTCGCGGGGGATTTCCTGCGCCAAACTAAAGGTTTCAAGTCAGGCGCACCTCATTTTTCCGTGGCACCAATCTTTCGATGCCATCTCTGAAGGCAACCTTGGTGAGAACAAGATTGGTACGACGCTCAAAGGTATTGGACCGGCATACGCCGACAAGGCTCGACGGGTCGGCATTCGCGTTGGCACATGCGTCGATCTCGGTTCGTTTGCTGAACAGGTTCGTCAGCGAGCGCTGATTGAAAATGATGAAGTTATCCGTGCTGGTGGTGAGCGACTTGATGTTGAAGCCATTGTGGAGCAGTTCGTCGTGTTCGCCAAACGACTACAGCCGTACATCGCCGACACCATTGGTCTGCTGCACGACGCAGTTGAAAACGGTCAAGATGTTTTATTGGAAGGCGCTCAAGCAACTTTCCTAGATGTAGATCACGGCACATATCCTTTCGTGACCTCGTCTAACCCCACTGCTGGTGGTGCAAGCGTCGGTTCTGGTCTTGGTCCCCGCTTATTGGATCGAATCATCGGCATCACTAAGGCCTACACAACTCGCGTTGGTTCGGGACCCTTCCCCACTGAAACGCTGGGAGAGATTGGTGAAAAATTGGTGGACATCGGTCGCGAGTTTGGCACCGTGACTGGTCGGCGGCGTCGCACGGGTTGGGTTGATTGTGTGATGTTGCGTCATGCGGTGCGTGTGAACTCGCTGACAGAATTGGCACTGACGAAACTTGATGTGCTGGACACTTTTGATGAAGTGAGAGTATGTACTGGATATCGCATTGAGGGTGAGTTGGTTCACGGATATCCCGATCGCAGTGAGGTTTTGGCTCAGGTGATTCCCGATTACGTGACTTTGCTTGGTTGGAAAACAGAGCTTCGTTCCTGCCGCAGTGTTGATGACCTGCCAGCGGAGGCGAAGGCTTTTATCACCGTTGTTGAGCAGCAGTCGGGTGTGCCGATTCATATCATTGGGGTTGGCCCCGAACGTGATGATGTTCTGGACTGGACGCCGGCTTCAATTTTTGGAGGAAAATCATGATCCCTCGCTACGCCCTCCCAGAAATGGAATCAATATTTGCCGACGAATCACGCTTCGGTCGTTGGGTTGAAATTGAGTTACTGGCGACAGAAGCGCACAGTGTTTTAGGAACCGTGCCAGCAGTTGATGCCGCAGCGTGTCGCGCGGCTGCCCCCCAAGTGGATGCACAATTTATCGAAGACGTTTTACAACGCGAACAAGTAACTGATCATGATGTGGCGGCCTTCGTTGATGTGATGCAGTCGCGTATTGGTGGAAGTGCGAGTTCATGGATTCATTACGGTTTGACCTCAAGTGACATCGTCGATACCGCTTGGTGCTGGATGTTGCGCGACGCCGCTGATCTATTGATTGATGCTTCGACAAAGTTACTGCGCGTGGTGACCAACTTGGCCAAAGCTCATCGCAACACCGTGATGATCGGTCGTACACATGGTGTACACGCCGAGCCCACGACCTTTGGCGCCAAGGTCGCACTTTGGGCACTTCAGATTGATCGCGATCGCGGTCGCTTACAAGCAGCGCGGGACAATATCGCGGTCTGCAAGTTGTCTGGAGCGGTGGGGACCTATTCAAATATTGATCCTCGCGTTGAACACAGTGTGGCGACTGCTCTCGGTTTGCGAGCAGTGCCAGCGACGCAAGTTATTTCTCGTGATCGACACGCCGAATATATGTGGGCCTGCGCCGCCGTTGGTAATACCTGCGAAATGATTGCCGTTGAATTGCGCCATCTACAACGGACCGAGGTCCGCGAAGTTGAAGAGGGTTTCAAAGTTGGGCAGAAAGGTTCATCGGCGATGCCCCATAAACGCAATCCGATTTCTGCAGAAACCATCACTGGTCTGTCGCGGGTATTGCGTGGAAATCTTCAGGCCGCTATGCAAGATGTGGCCCTGTGGCACGAGCGAGATATTTCGCATAGTTCAGTTGAGCGAATCGTGCTTCCCGATTCATCAATGCTTGCGCACTATGTGTTACATCGCCTTCGACGACTTCTTGAAGGCTTGCAAGTGTCACCTGAGCGCATGAAACAGAACTTGTACTCCAGTCACGGACTTGTTTTCAGCCAACCAGTTTTATTGGCCCTCGTGCAGTCTGGGCTGAGTCGTGATGAGGCTTATCGCATCGTGCAAGAGGCAGCAGCAGCATCGTGGGCGCATTCAACTGATTTTCGAAAGACACTTGAGGCTGACAGTCGGCTTGCGAGAGTGGACAAGACGGTGCTCGATGAGGCCTTTGATCTCAAACGCTCCTTGGTCCACATTGATCGGGTGTTCACAGCTCTTGACGCGATCAAGAATTGATCGCCAGGACACCAGTTCCCCTGTTTCATCAAGTGTGACTTGCTCGGTTATGGTGTTGAGCGATGACAGATCTTTCTCAGTCCTTGCCAGATCTTGATCCGGTGCGTCGTGCGTTGCGCGATCATGTGTTGCAGCACTCCCTCAAGACTGGTTCGTTCACTCTTAAATCGGGGGCGAAGAGTTCGTGGTTTCTTGACACAAAGCAAACAGCGTGTCGCTCCGATGGTGTTCTGCTGATGGCTGATGTGGCCTTATCGATTATTCCCAGCGACGTCGTTGCCATTGGCGGGCTCACCATGGGCGCTGATCCAGTTGCCTACGGCATTGCCGCCGTGGCTGCAACGAGAGGTAGAGACCTTCGAAGTTTTAGCGTCCGTAAAGAGGCCAAAGATCACGGTGTGACTGGTCGTATCGCTGGTGCTCTGATGCCGGGCGACAAGGTGGTCATCACTGAGGACACAGTGACGCGCGGAACGTCCTTGATGGAAGCGGTCGATGCCGTGATTGCATTTGGTGCACTGCCGATTTTTATTACGGTTGTTGTTGATCGTGGGGGCACCTGTGCCGCAATGGCAGCCGAACGTGGAATTGCATATGAACCTATGTTGACGGCGTTGGACTTGGGTTACGGCTACGGCACATAAAAATTTGGAGCCATAGTCGTAGTCTGTAGCAGTGACCATGCAGCAACTTTTCGCTCTTGAACCTCATGGTTCAGACACTTTCATCGGCGCCGGAAGGCAGTACCCCTGGGGTGGCTTATACGGAGGTCACATTGTGGCTCAAGCCTTGTGGGCCGCTGCTGAAACTGTGGACCCGACGATGGAACCTCATTCAGTGCGTGCTTATTTCATTCGTCGGGGTGATACCGCCGAGCCTGTGCGTTATGAAGTTGATCGCATCCGAAACGGTAAAAGTTTTAGCACGCGGCGAGTTGTCGCTACCCAGAGCAACGGTGCGATTTTAAATCTTGAAGCAAGTTTTCAGATTTTTGAAGAAGCCGCCGATGCCCAACCCATCGCTTTTCCCATCGGCGTACCTGCGCCCGAGGGAATCGTGAATTCGGCGTGGTCCGAAGTTTTTGATCGGCGCTGGATTGAACAGTCAGATGTACCGCAGGATCATCGCGAAGGTGGCGGACGGTCAATGGCTTGGTTTCGGATCACTGAAGCATTAGGTAACCCTGATGACAAGCGGGCCCAACTGTTACATCGTTGCGCCTTTGCCTATCTCAGTGATGATTTGCCAAGTGATGCGGTAGTGCGCACTCACCCCGACATTTCGTTGCGACCAGACGGCAGGCGCAATTACATCGGTGCCAGCCTTGATCACACCATTTGGTTTCATCGCCCCATTCAAAGTGATCGTTGGCACTTGCACGACTACACCTGTCACTCCATCGGCAACAGCCGCGGTTTAGTGATTGGCCATGTTTTTAGCGAGGACGGAATACTCGTAGCTACTGTGGCTCAAGAAACTTTGATACGTGATCTCACACCGTCAATATAGGGCGAGATTGCTGCCTCAATCAAAGGGGTCAAGAACTGAACATATGTAGTCGTGAGGT
>SYDZ01000096.1 GCA_005801025.1 Actinomycetota bacterium | reverse complement strand
GCTAATGCGACAACCGAAGACCCGACTTTGACCCCTTAAATTGCTCGTCCACTCAGGTAATCCGTTGCTGGTAGGGCATATAGCGCCTCCTTGGTTTATCCTGCGGTATGCATATTGTCGTTGTCGGAGGTGGGGTTGCTGGTTTATCCACAGCCCTCAAATTGAGCAGGGCAGGCCATCAAGTCACGGTTTTGGAGCGAGACGACACTCCGATGCCGGAGAATGCTGACGATGCCTTCGATTGGGACAGGCGCGGAGCGCAACAGGTTCGCCATAGCCACGCCTTTTTAGCCCGTCTGGTGTCTCTACTCCGACAGAACGAACCCGATGTTCTCGAGAAACTGTTTGAGGCGGGAGCAACAGAAATCAAGTTTGGTGATGATCTTCCACCAACGATGGTCGGCTTTGTGCCTGAAGCCGAGGATGCCGAACTGAGCATGCTCACCTGCCGACGCACAACCTTTGAGTGGGTGCTGCGCCGCATCGTGCTTGATGAGGGTTGCGTCATCTTCAAGACTGGTGTCGGGGTCAATGGTTTCACCCACACGATTGATGGAGCGTCGGGCCGCAAACAAATCACTGGCGTCACTTTGGAAAACGGCACCACTCTCGCTGGCGATCTTGTGGTCGTGGCCGGTGGTCGCCGTTCGTCTCTACCCGATTGGCTGAACGCCATCGGTGCGGGACCCGTTCAGGAAGAAGTTGAAGAAACTGGCATCGTTTATGCCTCGCGTTTTTATCGCTTGCGGCCAGGCGCCGTGTACCCCCCGCGCAGTGGTCCGATCGGTGGAGATCTCGGCTATATCAAATACGGAGTGTTCGTGGGAGATAACAACACTTTTTCCATCACACTTGCGACACCCACCGCCGATAACGAGTTGCGCTCGAAATTGTCTGATCCTTCAGTCTTTGATGAAGCAGCCCGAAAACTTGTGGCCACTGCTCCGTATCTTGATGGCCGCGCCACGGCGTTATCTGATGAGGTGTACACCATGGCTGGCTTGTTAAATCGTCAACGCCATTATGTCGTTGACGGCATGCCACTGGTACTGGGGATGTTGCCGGTGGGAGATGCCGTGATCTGCACCAACCCGCTCTACGGACGAGGTTGCTCTACTGGTTACTGGGGTGCACATCTGATGACCCAAGCCATCGCCGCACACAGCGACAATCTCTTTGACTTGGCAGTTGAGTATGACGCAATGCTGCAACGAGAAATCATCCCATGGTATCGATCAACTGTTGAACAAGATGCCGAAGCGCGACGCGTCTCAGCATCTTTGTTGAACGGTGAAGATCCCGACGGTGAAGGTGACGATGCAAAAACATTTATGCGTTCGGTATTGCGTGAAGGACTGTTGCCAGCATTGCGTTACGACCCAGTTGTTTTTCGTGCCTTCATCCGCAACTTCAATCTTCTCACTGCACCCGACGCGATGATGAAAGATACCGAGGTCATGAATCGAGTTCTGGCGATCTGGCAAGACCGCGCAAATCGTCCAGCAGAAGTTTCTATCGGACCAAAACTTCGCCGCGATTTCTTAGAACTTCTCCCGGCCTGAGCGTTGTTTCAGCCGCCAGCGACAGCAGGAATGATGCTCACGGTTTCGCCTGCGGGCACCGGAGTCTCCAAACCCTGTAAGTAACGCACATCATCATCAGCCACAAAAAGATTCACAAAGCGACGCAAGCCACCGTTGTCGTCAAACAAACGATCTTTGAATCCGGGATGAATAGCCTCGAGATTGGCCAACACCTCGCCAAGAGTTGCGCCCTCGACGGACACAGCCGAGACACCACCCGAAAGTGGTCGAAGGGTAGTTGGAATACGCACAGTAACGGACATATCTCAAACCCTACCGATTAAGTCAGGAATATCCCAACTGATAATTCCGCAACCCTGTCACAGAGAGGACAGACTGCTTCTGTGCGAGTTCTGGCTGCTGTGGACAAATTTAAAGGAACCGCAAGTGCCAAAGATGTGGCGCGCTCCATCGGTCACGCCTGCTGGGAACTTGGAATCGAATGCGACGAAGTGGCCCTCGCTGATGGTGGCGAGGGAACTTTGGATGTCCTCGGTGGCCCCAACCGTGAATCCGTTGTCACGGGACCACTTGGTCAACCTGTCAAAGCTCAGTGGAGATTTCAGGGAGACACCGCTGTCATTGAAATGGCGCGAGCATCCGGACTCTCCATCGTGGGCGATGCTCAACATAATGATGCGGTATCAGCGTCCACAACTGGAACGGGAGAACTGATCGACAAAGCACTTGACCTTGGTGCTCGTCGCATCATCGTGTGTCTCGGCGGTTCGGCAACAACCGACGGCGGACTGGGAGCGATTCGCGCCATTCGCTCGCCGGCGCGATTGAAAGCAGTTGACTTTTTGATCGCCTGTGATGTGACGACTCAATTTGTTGACGCTGCAGTTGTTTTTGGTCCGCAAAAAGGAGCCACAGCGAGCCAAGTGCGTTTGCTCACAGGAAGGCTTGAGCGATTGGTACAGATGTACCGAGAAAATTATGGTGTTGATGTCTCAGGTGTCGAAGGAGCAGGAGCCGCAGGTGGACTGGCGGGAGGATTGGTCGCTCTCGGTGGAAAATTAATTCCCGGATTTGAGATGGTCGCCGATGAAGCAAATCTGCATGATCGAGTGGCACAGGCAGATCTCGTGATGACGGGTGAGGGCAAAATTGATCACACCAGTTATGACGGCAAGGTAGTGGGTGGGGTCATTGATACCGCTGGTCACTTCAACAAACCCATTGCTGCCATCGTGGGCTCAATAGACTTTGAACTGGTCACTGACGATGCGTTAACACGCCCGAATCCATTGCTCGCAATCAGCGAAATATACGGTCGTGAAAAAGCCATGAATGAACCGCTGTGGTGCATTGAGCATGCAACGTTGGAACTACTGCGAAACTATATGGTGAACTAATCAGCCAGCAATAGTTGTCGTTGTTGTCTCTGTTGTTGAACCTGGTAACGCTCCTGGCAACAACTTGCCAGCGAGATCGGTTCCGAGCAGAACCAAAACTTGCGCTTCTCCCAACGATCCACCTTCAACCGGTGCAGGTGTCGCCACTGGTTGAATCTGTACGCCTCCCAAAATGTCGGCCACCGCAGTGGCACCACCTTCATAGCCAGCGACATAATAAACAATCGTCACGCTTTGCTTACCAATAGTTGCGTCGGCATTAATCGGTTGGGTGACAATGAAATTTTCTGACTGCAGAGCGGTTGACATTTGTCCAGCCGAACCTGTCACGCCCGATGCGTTCGCCACCAAGATTTTAAAACCAGTTCGTGAAGGAAGGGTCGTCGCAACTGGCAACGTTGGTGCAGATGAATCTCCCGGTGCCAGCGTCGTTCCCGCTGGATTAGCCGCTGAGTCCGATGTGTCACGGTTGATATCACGCAGTATCAAAAACCCAAGGAGCACAGCGATTACCGCCACGACGACACTGACAGTGGTGGAAACACTGACACCATTACTCGCATTTGAGGAACCTCGTTCTTGAGATGATCCGTCTTGAGTGTTCATGCTTGCAATCCTCCAGATTCCGCGGCGCCATCTAGACGCATACGACGACGTCGCTCGCGCGCCCTCTGCAGACGACGAACAACAAGTGGATCGTACGCTAACGCTTCGTCAGTATCTAGCAGCCTGTTCAATTCGTTGTAATAATCGTCTGCGGAACAGAGAAACCGTTCCCGCAACATGAGGTCCTTGACGCCGTCTTGGGTCCACCAAGAACGCTCAAAATTGAGGATGGCTTGTTCACGTTCTGTTAACGACATTGTCTAAGCCTGCCCGTTAGAGGTGCCCCAATACAAGCACCATCAAAAACAGGCTGAGACCCAAGAGAGTGCTATCAGAGTCCAAGGCGACTATTCTGAAGGCAGTATGAGCAGGGAAAACGTCTCAAAGCCTTTCGTCATAGGCGTTGCGGGCGGAACCTGCTCGGGCAAAACGACGGTGGCAGAAAGACTTGTTGAAGTGATCGGCTCGGAAAAACTGGCCCTCATACGCCAAGACGCTTATTACATTGAGCGCACCGATCAACCTTTTGATGTCAGGGCTGCCGCTAATTATGACCATCCCGATGCTTTCGATTGGGACCTGATGACCAAGCAATTGCAACTTTTAATTGCTGGGGAGTCGGTCAATATCCCTGTTTACGATTATGCCGATCACAACCGGTCAACCCATGTTGACAAGATCACACCTTCGCGAATTGTTATCTTTGAAGGGATTTTGGCGCTCATTGAACCCCGCTTGCGCGCGCTCTTTGATCTCAAGATTTATGTCGACACCCCCGCTGACATTCGGCTGACGCGTCGCTTGCGTCGCGATGTCTTAGATCGTGGCCGCACGTACGACAGTGTGATCAACCAATATCTGTTGACAGTACGACCGAGTCACGAGCAATTTATTGAACCGAGCAAACGCTTCGCTGATGTCATTTTTCCCGAAGGTGGACACAACAATGCCGCATTCGAGATCCTTGTCGCCCGCGTTCGCGAACTCTTGATGTAACGATGTCTAGAGCCGGGTGTGGGGATTGAACCCACGACCAACCGCTTACAAGGCGGTTGCTCTACCACTGAGCTAACCCGGCGTGCCTCACTTGTGAGACCTTGACAGGTTAGCGACGATGACGGGCGACTTCATAGGTCGCCAATGAAGCCGCCACCGAAACATTCAGTGAACTCAACCGACCCTTCATCGGGATGCTAACGATCAGGTCACAGCGCTCGCGCACTAAGCGCGATAGACCAGCACCTTCGGCGCCGACGACCAAGCAGATGCCCTCTGCGGCCAAATCCCCGAGTTCAAACAGCGACTTATCAGCAGTGTCGTCAAGACCCACCACCCAAATTCCCAGTTCCCGCATACGAGTGAGGGCTGTTGGCAACCCTCCCACGATTGACAGAGGTACATATTCAATTGCTCCGACTGCGGCCTTAGCCACCGTCGGCGTGATGTGCACACTGCGATGGCGAGGCAAGATCACTCCGTCAACTCCGGCACCGTCGCAGCAACGCAACAAGGCCCCTAAGTTTCCTGGATCCGTCACGCCATCAACAGCCACCAAGAATGGAGACTTCCCAGGACGACGACGCAACATCGCTTCGATGGGCACCGATGGAACCGCTTCAGCATGGGCTAAAACGCCTTGGGGCGCTTCACTGCGGGCGGTGTATTCCAGTTTTTTACGACTGACTTCCACGACTGACACGCGATTAGCGCGCGCTAACTGCTTGATGTCATCAATGACTTCGTTGGCATCCATGTCGCCAGCGATCCACACTTCAAAACAACGGCGACGACCAGCAATCAATAATTCGCGCACGGCCTGACGACCTTCAACTTGGGTGCCACCGAGATCGTCATCCTTATCACCCGTCGCACGACCCTTACCGCGACCCGAACCACGACCAGGCTTTATTGGACCTGCCGGCACCGCACCAGTGCGCGCCGCCCCACGGGGATCAGCCACTCTGGGTCCGCGACTGGACGGACCAGGGTTGCGCCCTTTCACGGGGACCGCACGAGGTGTCACGACTTTGCCCTTGCCAGCCGTGACAGCCTTTGACGACGGTCGCGCCCGTGCCACAGGTTTTGCCACTGTTTTTCCTCTGCCACTTGCCTCCGGACGCAGGCTCGCGCTTTTGCGCGGTGCCGGACTCTTACGAATGGCCATCAGACTTCACTCCTGTGATCGACTTGAAAAAGTACCGCAACTGCCCAACAAGCAATTCCTTCTTCTCGGCCGAGTGCGCCAAGACCTTCGGCGCGTCGCCCCTTGACGGACACTGCAGTGCCGACAGCTTTCGACAACTTGTCCTGCATCTCATCGCAATGCGGAGCCAACTTTGGCTGCTCGCACACCACGCTGCAATCAATATTTCCAATCAGCCAACCTTGAGAGCGCACCATGACACCTACGTGATCCAGGATTTTTAGCGAATCAATATCTTTCCACGCAGGATCCGTGTCGGCGAAGTGTTGGCCGATATCGCCGAGACCAGCGGCCCCCAATAAAGCATCGGCACAGGCGTGGGCAATCACATCAGCATCGCTATGGCCTTC
>SYDZ01000011.1 GCA_005801025.1 Actinomycetota bacterium | reverse complement strand
GAGATTGGTTGTGTCAAAGACTTTCCAGGAACATGGGCACAGTACCGGGTATATGAAGGTGGCGTGATGCAAGTTGTGTATCGGATTTCTAGCCCAGATGCGCTTGAGTGGAGTGAGCGATGCCGACATCTGTATGCAGATACCGGCATGAACTATGAGAGTTATGCATTAGGCACTTTGGCAGAACGATGTTTTGTTTTTCCCAACCGTTCCTAAAATTTATGACACCGCAGTCAAGACACGATGCTCAATGCGCTCCAAACTTTCCCAAGCGAACTCTGGTGTCATCCCACCCATTAATGGATGGAGAAGAAGTCGACCCGATTTCGCCAGCACAATTGCCTCATCCACAGTGAGCACGCGATACACACCACTTTGGCGAATGTCATCAATCGTCAAAGCACCCCTGACAGTCACTGCTGACGACTGACGAGGGCGTTGCCACGCAGCGTAACTCTGTGCATCCCACAGTGCGTGAGGACCAATGATGTCCCAATCTCTTTCGGGATCGTCAGAGACATGAATGAATCCGAGTTTTTCGGGCACAGCCACAAAGCCGCCAGTAAAACCCAACTTGGCGCACTCGTCGTTATACCAATCGGCAATCATCGAGTTGCTGTCTGCTGCAGCAAATCCGATTCCGAGGCGGGCAGCCAAACGTGCTGCCTTCTCACCGGAACCGCCCAACATCATCATCGGTCCGCCTGGCGTACATGGAGCGGGAGTAACTCGCAATCTGCGCCCATCAATTTCCACATATTCACCAGTGAATAATTTTTTGAGTGCTGCCACGTGATGCTCAAGAACTTCCAAGCGATCGCTGAACTTCATATCCATCATGTCAAATTCTTCTTGACGATAACCAGTGCCAAAAATGAGCATCATGCGACCGCGTGCCAGATGATCGGCGACGACGATTTGCTCGGCGAGACGTACCGGGTCATGCATCGGCAGCAACATCGCCGAAATAGAAATGGGCAGACGTGTCGTCGTGGCGGCGATGGCCGAAGCCATCATCATCGGTGAAGGGAGATATCCGTCAGGAGCGCCATGATGCTCACTGAGAATGACGCCCGACATACCTACCCGATCCGCCCAACGACACATATCAAGACAGGCGTGATACTGATCGGCGCGGGTCACAGTGGAAAAGTCGGGTAAACGTAGGTCAAAGCGCAACATGTTCATTTTGGATTCTCCATCTTTTTTGACAATTAGTTTCTGACGGATACTAAATTTTCTTGCTCAGCACGAATCACTGGAATGACATACTCGCCCCACTGGCGAATTGTCTCCATAGACACTTCATGTGAGACGGTGCCTAACTGACAAATCACCATAATCTCATCAGCCCCAGCAGCGATTAACTCGCGCGCGTAACGAATGGCTTGGTGGCGATCACCATAGGCATGCTGAGGAACTTCATAAATAGTTGTTGCCGAAGGCGATGCTGGAATATTCATTTCTGAGAGTCGTGCCACCACATGCTTGGCGTCGGCTGCCATGGCCGCCACATCGTCGCCGGCGTCAACATCTAATGCTGGAGGCAAACCTGTGCCGTACCAATGGTGAATAGATTCAGCAAAAAATCTCTGACCGCGAGTTCCGATTCGCAACGCTTCATCAGCATCATCAAGTACAACGCTCGGACATAGTGCCGACAAATGATTATTGGCGTGATCACTGACGAAGCGATCGCCACTACGAGTAGCGATGGCTTGGTCATAAATGCCACGCAGTTCAGCGACTTCCAATGGACCACCGAAACCCATCACCAAGGCTCCGATACCCAATTCGGCTGCCAGTTTGACAGTGTCGCGCTTTGTGCAGGCCATGAACATCGGTGGGTGTGGTGTCTGAACGGGGTGAGGGTGGATGGGACGATTTGGAATCGTCATCAGATCGCTTGACCACTCGAAACGTTCCTCTCGCCAAATTTGGCTGAGAATACGCAAGGTCTCTTCAACTTGCGGGTAAGTGTCCTGAACTTGCACGCCGAACATACCCATTTCTTGTTGCGTGGCGCCACGACCCGCACCCACATCAAGACGACCGTTGGACAAAACATCGAGCATCGCCACTCGCTCGGCCACGCGCACGGGGTGGTTAAAACCAAAGGGCATCAAGACGCAACCGTGACCGAGGCGGATCCGACTCGTTTTGGCGGCCACGAAAGAGAGAAAAATTTCTGGTGCGCTCATATGGGCGTACCACGTCAAGGCATGGTGTTCGACAGCCCAAATTGCGTCAAAACCCATCTCTTCAGCGAAAACGGCCTGAGCAACACAGTCACGCAGAACCTTTTGCTCATTGGACGGCGAAGCATCATTCATCTGACCCTCAAAAATGAGTGAGAATTTCATTGCACCGATCCCAGTTCCTACACGCAAATGTTGAATTTAGTTTACGTTACCTATGATGTCTTAGCCATACCAAAATGGACGCACAGCAAGAAACTGATACACCCTCAAGCCCAGTTAGCGAACACAGTCAATTGGCACAGTCTGCGACGATAGAGAACCACATAACTACTTCATGAAAGGCGCCCCCTGATGTCCCTACCTCCTCACCTCCAAGAACTTTCCGCCCGAGTCTCTAACTGGGGACGTTGGGGTGCAGATGATCGCCGCGGAACGCTCAACCTGATTGACAATGCTGCTGTTCGTCGTGGACTTGCGGCAGCACGTCAAGGCCGAACCTTTTTACTCTCACTTGCCTATGACGAAAATGGCATTCAAAATGGAGCAGTTCCTGGACGCGACAATCCCAAGCGTGCGATGCACATGATCAACGTGCCGTACACCGGAGACCCAACAAATTTTTGCACGAGTGATGACTCGGTGACCATGGGTGTTCAGTGCTCCACACATTGGGACACTCTCGCCCACGTCGGTTACGAAGGTCTTTTATACAATGGAGTCTCGGACTCAACCATTGATGAAAATGGAAGTCATCAACATGGTGTTGAGACCTTCGGTCCCATTGTTACGCGTGGCGTTCTGCTTGATGTAGCCCGAGTTCATGGAGTGGACTTTCTCCCAGGTGGATATCCGATCACCGGTGATGATCTTGAAGCAGCCTGCGCTCTCGGTGGAATCACGATGGTGCCAGGTGACATCGCCTGT
>SYDZ01000095.1 GCA_005801025.1 Actinomycetota bacterium | reverse complement strand
TTGCTCGACAATCATCTCGGTGTCACGACTTCAGAGGCATCAACAAATACGTGAAATCTTCTTGACCAACACCACGAATTAAGGCCAATTTTCCAGGCTCACTCGTTTGAATAATGATTTCCTCAGTACCAGATGCATCTAATCCTTGAGTTAATAGTTCGTTATTAAAGCGAATTTCAATATCGTTGCCATGAACCACGGCATCAATTTGTTCAACGGCCTCGCCATTATCTGGGGTCACCATTCGTAGCGTCACACTATTTGCTCTAATTTCCAAACGGAGTGGTGTGCCAATCGGGTCTCGGGCCACATGCTTGACTCGACGAATCGCTTCCAGCATGATGTCTCGAGAGATGACCAATTTATTCGGCGAGTTTGCTGGAATGAGACGTTGGTAATCGGCAAATACTCCAGTCAACAAACGTGTTATCAAACGCACTGATCCGACTTCAAAAGTTGCATCATTGTCGGTGATATTGATTGATACCTGCTCGGCAATGCTCAATAACTTTTGCAATTCGCCCAGTGCTCGCGCGGGAATCACAACGTTAGTTCCATCGGGGAGAACGTTGGAATTGATATCACGCACGGACATGCGATATGAGTCCGTTGCAACTAGGCGCAAGCGCCCATCAATGCCGCTCAACAAAACACCGGTGAAAACACCACGAGCATCGTCGGTACTCGCTGAACGCACTACTTGCCGAAGGGCTTCTGAAAAATCTTTGGCGCTCATCGAGGCACCCTGACCAATAGTGCCAGACCACTTTGGAAAATCATCGCCGACACCAATCGGAACCGTGAAATTAACACGGCTCGCAGAGATGTCAACATTGTCTTCTCTTAAATCAAATTGAACAGCGCCAGAAGGTAGAGAACGAACAATCTCGCTTGTTAATTTTGCGGGCACTAAAACCACTCCGTCTTTCTCGCCGGCGACAATAATGCTGGCATCAATTGTTAAATCACCATCAGTGCCAGTAATGCGCAATTGATCTCCAGCAAGAATTAGTCGTAAGCACGACATTGTTGGATTTGTTGAGCGACCTGTTGATGCTCGACTTGCAGCACCCAACGCCTCAGCCAAAACGTCTTTTTCACAGCGAAATTTCATGACGGGACTCCCTACTTATTAACACGATCTGATGATGATGAAAGATAGTTTTAGTAATAAGAGTTGTGGATTGTGAATAAGCACTTCTTTGCCCAGCGTGATAAAGGTATTTGCCCGCGCTTAGTTGTCCACAAGTATGCACACTCAAAGTATGACCCACGGGTGAGGTAGTGGATAACTTCAAGTTCTTCACATGTTGATCATCGTCATACACAAGAGTTGTGAATATGTTGTTGATATCACTGCGCGTGGACATTGACTCAGCCCAATTTCAGCGTCTTGACCAGACTTGTGACCTGGTCGTAGGTTTCGTTGCGCTCCGCCATCAAACGAGTGATTTTGTCAACGGCATGAATCACCGTGGTGTGGTCACGGCCGCCGAAGAGTCGAGCAATGGCTGGATATGAGAGGTCAGTTAGTTCGCGAAAGACGTACATCGCCTCCTGTCGCGCCGACACCAAAGGTCGTTGGCGACTTTTGCCGCGCAATGCTTCAACCGTAAAGCCGAGATATCGAGCGATTTCGGCAAGGAGTTCATCATCAGTGCGGTTTTTCGGAGAACTACTAGGCAGGAGGTCCTCAAGAAGCCTTTCGGCCTGCGCAACAGTCATGTCAACGCGATTCAAGCTTGAGTAGGCGCTCACACGAATGAGGGCGCCCTCAAGTTCACGAATGTTGGTGCTGACTCGCGAGGCAATGTGTTCAAGAACGTCTGCCGGCACGAAAGTGCCGTCTCGTTCAGCTTTATTGCGCAAAATTGCTAACCGTGTTTCTAGATCTGGGGGCTGAACATCTGTGATCAAACCCCAACGGAAACGACCAATGAGTCTGTCCTCCAAGTTTGGTATGGCATCGGGGACCCGGTCCGAAGAAATAACGATTTGTTTGTTTGCCCCGTGAAGGGTATTGAAAGTGTGGAAAAACTCTTCCTGGAGCCCCTCTTTTGCCTCCATGAACTGAATGTCATCAATGAGCAGGACGTCGATATCGCGATAGCGACGCTTGAAATTGGCGATCGTGTTGTTACGAATTCCGTCCACATATTCATTCAGAAAAGTTTCGGTGGTGATATATCGCACCTGGTAGTGGCTGTAATTTTGGAGCACGTAATGGCCGATGGCATGCAGAAGGTGGGTTTTACCAAGCCCGGCGGACCCATAGATGAAGAGCGGGTTATACGAGCGTGCTGGGGTTTCGGCGACCCGTTGTGCCGCCGCCAAAGCGAAACTGTTGGATGCCCCTTTCACGAATGTCTCAAAGGTGTAACGCGGATTCAATCCAGCTCGTATGCCCATTTCTTCAACACTCGCAACCGTGGGTCCGGAGTTTTTTGACCCGCTCTTTGAAGAATTTTTAGTGTTTTGCTGCGCAGTGTTATCAGTGTTGGCTGACGAATCCGCAACGATTATGTCGGGGGCCACAACATCGACGACTAATTTCAACGAACTAGCACCAAGTTCAGCCAGAGCATCGAGAACAATAGGAAGATAACGCGATGTGATTTTGTCGCGCACAGTCCCACTTGGAACAGCCAAACGCAAGGTGCTCTCATCGTCGGGCAACGAGTGCACATCATTGAAAGTGGAGTACCAGACGGCATCGGAGACTTGGGCGCGAAGCAGTTGCGAAACCGCTGTCCACAAGTCATCAGTATGTTCCACCTGCTACTCCTTCAAAAAATAGGCATATTGTCCACAGAGCAATCCACAACTTGTGGACAATACAGTGGAGTGATTTTAGATACCCTGAACTGCCTCAATGGCCAACCGGGGAGGACTGAATGAGAGAGGAATCATTAGGGAATGGACACCTTAGCAGGCTGTGGATAATCCGCAAAAAGGGGATTCGCGTGTCAGGGTTGCCCCTATCGGCCTTTAGGCCGTATCCTGCTCGTAAGCGCTTGACGAGCTGCGTTCCACCTGTGTGGAGCAAAGGTTGTCAAGGAGGCTGAATCGTAGTCACTACCAGGTGTTTCTCGCCCGGATGGGGCCCCACCAGGAATTGAGGATTGTGCATGAAGCGTACGTACCAACCCAATCAAAAGCGCCGTTCAGCCAAACATGGCTTCCGCGCTCGTATGTCCACCCGCGCCGGGCGAGCAGTTTTGAAAGCCCGTCGCCTGAAGGGCCGCAAGAAGCTGTCGGCTTGATCAAAAGACTTCACGGGCGAGCCGGATTTGCGCGATTACGTCGTCAAGGAATCCGAGTTCGTAGTGGGGTTGTTTGGTGCGTGATGTTGTCGGACTCTGCTCTTGATGGGCCCCATGTGGCCTTCGCTATTGGTCGCACTGCTGGAACGGCGGTGAAACGCAACCGCGTCCGACGACAGTTACGCGAAGTGTTGCGTCACGCAACTCCTGCGATGCGGCCTGGTCTGTATCTCATTGGTTTGACCCGACCTGCGAAGTCGATCACTGTGACCGATTTGCGTTCTGCGATTGATGGTCTTGCAAGCAAATGGAGTGTCAAAGAGTGACTCCGTTATGAAATCTTACCTATTAAAAGGCATAAACTGGTACCAACTAGCACGTGAAGGTCGTCCTTCACCGTGTCGCTTCACCCCCAGTTGCTCGCAGTACGCCAAAGAGGCGATTGACGTTCACGGGGCACGCAGTGGTTCATGGTTGACTTTTCGTCGACTTGTGCGCTGCCGTCCATTTGGTGCGTCTGGCTTCGATCCAGTTCCCGAACTTAGGCATCAACACGATGCCCGATGTGCACAGATAAACCATAATCAATCCACCGGAAAGGTGTCGTGACATGTTCCAAGCAGCAGCCTGGCTCGTCAGTCAGTTCTACAACCTCACATCGGACTACACGGCGGCCATTGCCCTAGTCGCTGTTGTGATCATGATGTTGATTTTCCCGCTCACTTTGAAGAGCACAAAGTCAATGTTGGAGATGCAGAAGGTTCAGCCAGAAATGAAGCGGTTGCAACAGCAACATCGCAATGATCGTCAGAAGCTTAACGAAGAAATGATGAAGCTCTACCAGGAGCACAAAGTCAACCCGCTGGCTTCATGCCTGCCTCTTTTGGCTCAGATGCCGATTTTCTTGATCATGTTCCGAGTTCTGAATGGTCTCACCAAGAAGACCGCTGATGGCACCTTTGATCCGGATTACATCTCAAAAACGGGTGAACTGTATATAAGTTTGCAAGGTCAGAAGGAAATGGTTTCTCTTGGGCTCGACCTGTCCCTCACTCCAGTGAAGGCGATTCAAGACAATGCCGCCACGGGCGTCATCTATGCCCTACTAGTTGTGGCTTTGATGGGTCTGTATTTTGTCCAGCAGCGGATGATTGCTAGTCGTACGGTGTCCCCAACGATGTCGGCCTCGCAACAGAAATTGATGCAGTATCTGCCAGTATTGTTCGGCGTCTTCCAATTCTTTTTCCCTGTAGCGCTGGTCGTTTACTACTTTGCCCAGACGATTGTGCGTATTGCCCAACAGTCGTATATCACTCGCCGCTTCTATAAGGGTGATGATTCGCTTGGTA
>SYDZ01000094.1 GCA_005801025.1 Actinomycetota bacterium | reverse complement strand
GGTCACCCACATGGACAGTTGGGTGAGCCCATTGATGTCGCCAAGACCGTCGCCTTTCTCGCAAGTCCAGCAGCCCGACACATCAGCGGTGTCAATGTCACTGTTGATGGTGGCTTCTTGAAGCGCATCGACTTCTGAGCCACTAGCCATGAGCAGCGGCACACCGGGCCGTCGTATCGACATCACTCTCGTCGCTGGCGGCAAATATCACGACATTGACTTTGCTCGTCGCGAGTTACTTGACTTGCTTGGCGAACACGATGAGTTTCGAGTCCGCGTGCAACCCGATTATGAGGACACTGCGGGAATCACTGCATCGTCGATCCTCGTCTCGTATACCTGCGACGTGCGACCCAGCGAAGGTGCTCAGCATGAAGTACGTCAATGGGTGGAAAATGGTGGGCGCTGGGTGGCACTACATGGCACGAATGCGGCACTCACACTCGGCGGACCAAACGGAGTTGAAGCCCCACGGGTATTCCCACTCTGGGCCGACACCTTGGGGAGCCAATTCGTTGCTCATCCCCCGATTCAGCCGTACCCAGTTCAGATCAGCGACCCTTCGCATTGGCTTGTCTCGGGTATTGAAACTTTTGACACTGACGACGAGTTGTATCTCTGCGATTACGCCGATCGTTCCGCTCTACGACCTTTGCTGCACACCACATGGCAGGGTGAAGCGACTGGATTCGCCGAGCATGATTGGAATGAGTGCGACCCGACCCACTTGATTATGTATCTTCGCAATTTGGGTCAGGGCTCTATTTTGTATAACACCCTTGGTCATTGCCGAGGACATTACGACATGTCCCCCGTGCTCGATTACTACCCGCGCATTGAAAGATGCTCATGGGGCCACCCTTCTTACTACGAATTGTTGCGTCGCTCACTGCGGTGGGCGCGCGGCCTTGATCACTAAGAAAGTATTAGGAACATATGGAAATTTCAACGACGAAACAATTTGATCTACACCGTCGCATGGTACGCATTCGACTTTTCGAAGAGGCCGCTGGTCGTCTCGCAGAAGCCAACCGACTCCCCGGATTCCTCCATCTGTATGTGGGTGAAGAGGCAGTTGCCTCGGGAGTCTGCGGAGCGCTCAACGATGACGATCACATCACATCAACTCACCGCGGACATGGTCACCTCGTCGCCAAGGGCGGTGACTTCAATCGGATGATGGCCGAATTGATGGGCAAAGCCACTGGGTACTGCAAAGGCAAGGGCGGGTCAATGCATATCAGCGACACGTCGCTGGGCATGCTCGGCGCTAACGGGATTGTTGGTGCTGGTTCCCCGATCGCCGTTGGAGCGGCCTTCGCTAATCGCTATCGAGGACGCGGGCAAGTTGCAGTTGCGTTCTTTGGTGATGGTTCAACCAATATCGGAGCCTTTCACGAAGCAGCCAATATGGCGTGCGCTTTACATCTGCCCATTGTTTTCGCCTGTGAAAATAACGAGTATGGCGAATTCACTCCACGCCACAAGACAATGGCTATCACTGACATCGTGGATCGCGCTGCTGGATACGGCATGCCAGGAGTCATCGTGGACGGCATGGATGTCATTGCCGTGCATGAAGCTGCTGTTGAGGCTGTTGAGCGCGCCCGTCAGGGTGGCGGACCGTCGCTGATTGAAGCCAAAACATATCGTTACTACAACCACCATGGAATCCAGAACTTAGGTCTGAAGTATCGCCCCGATGAAGAGGTGGCGACGTGGAAACAGCGGGATCCTATTTTTACTTTTGAGGATCGAATGATTGAAAATGGTGTCGCCACACGCGAAAAAGTGGATGAAATTTGGGCAGAACTTCGACAAGACATTGAAACAGCAATCCAGTTTGCTGATGACAGCCCCTACCCCACTCCCGACCAAATCATGGTCGATGTATATACGAAGTCAAGTACCACAATTGGAACGAAATCATGAGCGACGAACGCAAACTAAGTTATGGACAAGCCTTCAATGAGGCCGTCAGCCAAATGATGGAAGCCGATCCAGATGTTTTCTGCGCTGGCGAAGATATCGGCGCCTTTGGCGGAGTGTTCGGAACCTTCCTCGGACTTCAGGCCAAATTTGGCGAACATCGTGTGGTCGACACACCGATTAGTGAGCAGGCCATTGTCGGTCTTGGCGTGGGCGCATCGGTGACTGGATTACGACCAATCGTTGACTTGATGTTCATGGACTTCATCTGTGTTGCTCTGGACCAAATCGTCAACCAGGCAGCAAAACTAAAATACATGTTTGGCGGTGAAGCCAGTCTGCCGATGACTATCACGACCGCTGGTGGAGGTGGCTTGTCGGCCGCCGCGCAACACAGCCAGTCCCTTGAAGCCCTGCTCTGTCATATGCCCGGACTCAAAGTCGTGATGCCTTCAAATCCTTACGACATGAAGGGTCTGATGATCTCATGCATCAAGGACAACAACCCAACCGTGATGATCAAGCACAAGCGACTCTTAGGTATGAGCGCAGTTGTTCCCACTGAGGCCTACGAGATCCCGCTCGGTAAGGGAAATATCTTGCGCCCTGGTACCGATGTCACCATCGTGGCTTATGCACGCATGGCGAACGAGGCATTGATTGCTGCTGCCGAATTAGCCAAAGAGGGAATTGAGTGCGAAATTATTGACCCACGCACATTGCAACCCTTGGACACTGACCTGATTGTGGATTCGGCACAGAGGACCAATCGTGTTGTTGTCGTACACGAGGCGGTTCGCTTTGGAGGTTTGGGTGGCGAGATCGCTTCGCAGATTCAAGAACTCGCTTTTGACTATCTTGATGCACCGGTGACCCGCATCGGTGCTCCGTTTTCACCCGTACCGTTTAGTCCCGCTCTCGAACAGCATTACATTCCCGATGCGAAAACTATTTTGGCTGGCGTGCGTGAGATTATGCAGCGCAACGTCATTCGAGGCTGAACAAAATCGTGACACGCACGGCGTCAATCGTTGGCATGATCGTCAACCCCAATGCGGGTAAAGACATCCGCCGTTTGGTGACCCCTGCGACTCATACATCTGACGTCACCAAAGTTGGCATTGTGCGACGAGCAATTGTTGCAGCATTTGAATCAGGAGCAAGCAAGGTTCTCTTGATGCCCGATAACCATCGTTTGGCTGAACGTGCCTCTGATCGCATCAAGGGCGACATTGAAGTTCTTGACATGCCTTTGAGTGGCTCGCGTTTTGATACCATTGCTGCCGCACATGTGTTTTGTCAGGCTCAGGTTGGAGCGGTGATTGCTTTAGGAGGCGATGGAACTTCGCGCGATGTGGCAATCGGTTGGCCCGATGCTCCCCTGATCGCCATTTCAACTGGGACAAATAATGTTTTTCCTTCGGCCATTGATGGAACTTCAGCGGGTGCTGCTGCAGCCTTCGTGGCCAGTGGGGCCGTGTGTCTCAGTGTTGTTGCTCGGCGTTCAAAGAAGGTCGTTGTCAAGATTGATGATCGCGATAAGTCGCTCGACGACCTTGCTTTAGTTGACTTGGCTTTCATCAACTCGATGTTCGTTGGTGCTCGTGCTGTTCGAGATCCGCATACAGTTCATGCTGTGATTTCCTGTGTTGCAACTCCTGCAAGTACTGGCTTATCAAGTATCGCTGGACGCATCCACCCTGTGGGTCGCTGGGAGACTGGTGGCGTCTTCGTCAGGCTCGGCGCTGGAGGTCGTAAAGTTCGTGTTCCTCTCGCACCCGGTTCCTTCACGACAATGGAAATCGCTGAAGTCCGCCGTCTTGGCGAAGGTGAAAAGATTTCTTTAAGTGGCAAGACAGTGTTGGCTTTTGACGGCGAACGCGATCTCCCAGTCTCTGCATTTGGAACAGTCACCGCGCATATTGAGGCCACTGGTCCCCTGTTGATTGATGTCGAGCAAACGCTCGTCTTGGCTGCTCAAGCATTGATGTTTGACGAAACTGCTCGTCATATCTCGGAGGGAAACCATGTCTACTGAATTCATTATGCCCAAGTTGGGTCTGACCATGGAAGAGGGCACGATTCTCGAATGGCTCGTCGAGGATGGCGCCGAGATCACCGCTGGAATGCCAGTGTTACGCATTGAGACCGACAAGGTTGAAAGCGATGTTGAATCCCCCGCATCTGGTCGATTCCATCGTCTCGGGATTCAAGGAGAGGCTTACCCATGTGGCGCGCTGATTGGCTACTTATTATCTGATGGCGAAGAGATTTTAATATCCAAGTCTCCAACGGGTGCGACACCTGCGGTGACTGCATCTCCCACAAGTAGCGCTCTACCAACATCCGCACCTGTCTCTGGCGGGCAACGTCAGGGGCGCCAATTCGCTTCACCGAATGCGCGACGTGTTGCAGAAGAACTTGGGATTGATATCAGGACCGTGATCGGAACGGGACCCGACGGACGCGTTGTCTCAGAGGATGTTGAGCAAGCCCACAAGAATCCACAAGCACTTCGTGTCGTGGCAGTGTCTGCTACTGCGACTGTTGCGACTGTTGCGACTGATGCACCAATTTCGTCCTCCAACGGAAATGTTTTGGCTACCGCCGCGGCGCGCCAACTAGCCGATCTTTTGGGCATCGACCTCAGCCAGGTTCCCTATGACTTGCAAGATGGTCGCATCACCAAAGACGGCGTCGCAACGTATGTGCGCTCACGACTATCCGTGCCATCACCTTCCACGGCGCCCGCCCCCTCGGCGGTGCAACAGTCAGCATTGGCTCCCGCTCGTCAAACACCTACTTCAGTCAAGAAGATTTCTGGTATCCGCGGCACGATCGCCAAGCGCATGCATTCCTCGTTGCAGGAGATGGCTCAACTCACGCTGCATATGGACGCCGATTTCGATGCCATCGTGAAGGATCGTGATGAACGCAAGGGTGCGGGAGGCACTGCGAGCCTTCCAGGTTTCACCGATTACGTCATCGCTGCCACCGCACGCGCATTGAAGTTGCATCCCATCGTCAATTCACAAGTCACCGCTGAGGGGATTGCTCTTCTTCCCGAGGTTCATGTGAGTATGGCCGTGGCTCTTGACGAGGGTTTGATCGTTCCAGTCATCAAGAACACGACGTCCCTTGACTTATCTTCATTGGCATCTGAGACAAAGCGTCTGTCGGGCGCTGCGCGGGACGGCAAGTTGAGTTTGAGCGAACTCGAGGGTGGAACTTTCTCGGTGAGCACTCTTGGAATGTTTGGTGTTGATGGTTTCACTCCCGTGATCAATCCGCCCAACGCCGCAATCCTTGGGGTCGGTCGCTTGCGCGATGATGTCGTCGTCAATGCCAAGGGGAAAGTCTCGACCGTGAAGCGCATGACACTGAGCCTGACGTGGGATCACCGCGTGTTTGATGGTGCCCCCGCTGCCGAGTTCTGTCAGTCAATCGTTGATCTTCTTGCTGATCCCTCAGCGCTGAACAAGTAACTCACGCGTCTCGGGGTTGAACTTCAACTTCCATCCACCTTCGTGCGCTGCATGATGATGCCGCGAGCACAGTGGGACCAAGTTATTCAAGTCAGTTGCTCCACCGTCAGTAATTGCATTCACCCAATAGTCAATATGGCGTGGTTCGCAGTGACTGAACTTTACTGAACAACCATCAATTGCACAGGTCTCATGCACTGTTGCCAAGGCCCGCCGTTGATAGGCCGTAACCAACCGTTACGACTTTCCGACATCAAGGGGAACGCTTTTGCCGTCAAGAACTAGCAGAATGATCACTGCTTCACTGGCCAAGCGTCGAATCATTTCGACGGTGAGTTCTGATCCGTTCAGCGTCCGACATGTACACGGGTCGCCAAGACTGGATTTGCGCACACCACCCGCCAATAACTCGTAGTCAACAAGGCCACGAGTGCCAAGGCACGGCGATGGTCATTGGGTTGCACGGATGAATCGCATTCGACAGGCACTTCTTTGTCGCCGGAGTGAAACATCGCTTCGACTCCAGCGTCAAGCAGTGCGGTCAGGACAGAACCACGCTTGGGATCAAACTTGCCAAAAAGGTTGGTCATACCATCGGCGTCGACCCAGTGATGAAG
>SYDZ01000093.1 GCA_005801025.1 Actinomycetota bacterium | reverse complement strand
GCGCTGACCATGACCACTTCAGGGGCCAAAAAACTCATGAATGCCAATGGAGCAAACATCTTCCATAAGTAGACAGGGCGCTCATCGGAACTCAGATACTTGATGACATTTGTCGGACGGGTGAAGCATTCCTTGATGAATCCACCCACTCCCCCAAAAGGAATTCGCCAGCCATTGCGAGTCGGGACACCAATCAGCGAACGCATCAAAAGAAAAGTGCCAGCCAAAGCTGCCACGATTCCCGCCACTGCCGTGATCAGCCCGCGACGCTTCTCTCCACGCACCGAAAGCAAAACACCAAGCGGCAAAACGATCAGAACCACGTCCTCTTTCACTAAGAGGCACAGTCCGAGAGCGATCCAGTAGCCCAACCATTTCTTGGATAAGGCACAGACAAGAGCAATCGGCACAAACAGACCCAAGAAAGAATCTGGATGAAAGTTCTCAAGGTTGGTTCCGTTCACCGCTGGATTCACCAACCACACAACAGCCATCAAAAATCCAAGGCAACCACTTTGCAAAGTACGACGTGCGAAGAAGTAAATCGGAATCGCTCCCGCTGCTATGACGAATGCCTGAAGAGCCAGCAAGGTTTCTGTTCCAGCAGCGAACCAGTAAATGGGCACAACGAAAAGCAGAATTAAAGAAGAGTGATCCCCCAGCAGATTGCGACCCATTAAAGTCACGAATGGCGCCTTGAAGCGCGACATCAGCCATATGCCTTGGTCATAGAGACCTACGTCAAAAGCAGATGTCCCCAAACCGCGGTGAATGTCCCACTGCAGACAAGTGACCAGCGTCGCCTGCCCTAACACAAGCGCGAAAATCGCAAATGTCCATCCTGAGATGTTGCGCAATTTCGTGAAAACTCGTGTGGTCCTGAACAAGGGAGGCTTTTTTAAGATCTCTTGCACCAAAGAGGCACTATATCCACACTAGTTCTTAAACAAGAATTCTTCATCCTCAGGTTTCAAAAAAAGCGCTAGTTCAGAACGAAGTGCGGACTGCTTGGACAAAGTGCTATCTGCATCAACGATCTCGTGGGCCGCATCGCGCGCCAATTCGACCAACTCTCGATCACGTCGCAACGAAGCCAATTTCAGGTCGCTGCGACCCTTTTGCTCTTTGTTCATTAATGTGCCCTCGCCGCGCAACTCAAGGTCAACCTCGGCGAGATAAAAACCGTCATCTGATTCCACCAATGCATCAATACGTGGTTTGGACTCAGCAATCAGTTGATCGTCAGCCTCTTTCGCCGTGGTCACGAGCCAGCAACGAGACGCGTGCGCACCGCGTCCCACGCGTCCCCGTAACTGATGCAATTGGGCAATACCAAATCGATCAGCATCCAAAATGACCATGATCGTGGCATTGGGAACATCAACGCCTACTTCAATCACCGTCGTCGCCACAAGAACATTGGTCTCACCAGAGCGGAACTGATTCATGACTTGTTCTTTTTCAGCAGACGACATACGACCATGCAACAATGCAAGTTTGAGATCACGCAGTTCGCCATAAGCCAACTGCTCAATGGTTTCCTCGGCTGAAGCCACCTCAAGTTTTTCACTTTCTTCAATCAGCGGGCAGACCACATACACCTGGCGACCAGCAGCGACCTCTGCCCGCACATCAGCCCACACCTCTTCAACTTGATCCTCGCTCTGGGCGGAGCGCGTCACGATTGGCGTGCGACCTGGTGGCTTTTCATCGAGCACACTCACATCAAGATCCCCGTACACAGTCATTGCCGCTGTCCTCGGTATCGGCGTGGCTGTCATGACGAGCACATCGGGCACGGCTCCAGCACCTTCACCTTTGGCGCGCAACGCGGCTCGCTGTTCAACACCAAAACGATGCTGTTCATCAATGACGACGACACCCAAACTATGAAAGACAACGGTCTCTTGAATCAAGGCGTGCGTACCAATGGCGATATCTACCCGTCCGTCAGCCAAGCCGGCCAAGACATCTCGTCGACGTTCGGCGGTCACACTGCTCGTCAAAAGTTCAACACGCACTTCTCTCTCGCCAAAGAGACTGTCGGCATCGGGGATGACCAGGCCCTGCAACAATTGACGTATGCCCACTGCGTGCTGTTCGGCCAGCACCTCCGTCGGCGCCATGATGGCCCCTTGATGACCGCCTTGCACTGCAGTCAACATCGCCGCCACCGCAACTATCGTTTTACCTGCGCCCACGTCGCCTTGCAGTAACCGATGCATTGGATGCGGACCAGCCAAATCGGATTCAATTTCTGTTATCACTCGTTGTTGAGCGCCAGTGAGTTGATAAGGCAAGTGCTGATAGAAGAGCGAGACCAATTGTCCATTGGTTTTGTGTTGAATGCCAACCGAGTCACGTTCAATTGCGCGTTTACGCATCACCAAAACCAACTGCACGCGCAGCAATTCATCAAAAGCCAAACGCCGGCGCGCCATCTCTTTTTCAGCAAAGGTTTCTGGAACATGAATCCCTATGAGGGCCGACTGGCGATCCATCAACTTGTATTTCTTACGCATCGCGGCAGAGACAGGGTCGTGAATACCGCGCGCTCGACAGCGAGTGAGGGTTTCATCAACCGCCTTCAAAACAAGCCATGAGGGTAAATCAATTTTTTCGCTCTGCGGATATACAGCAATGATCGGACGAGGTCGCTCATCGGGGTCACCTAAAATATCCACCGTCGGGTTAGCCATCTGCTTAGTGCCGTTGAAACTTCCCAGCCGCCCAAAGACGGCCACAAAGGAACCGACTTTCAGTTGTCGTTCGCGCCACGGTTGATTAAAAAACACGATTGACAGTCGCCCACTTTCGTCGGCGATGGTGGCAGTGACACGCGATGGACCACTGCGCCTTCCCCTCGGTGGCGCCGTCACCGACTTCACCTCACCAATCACCAATGAGTCGGCCCCTTCAATCGCGCTGGCAATGGTGGCTTCTTTGGTGCGGTCAATCCAACGGCGCGGATAGTGAGTTAACAGATCAAGTAGGTTCTGCACCTCAAACTTGCCAAAACTCTCAGCTCTCTTTCCATCTCCGACCGACTTCAGTCGAGTCAGCGACATACCCGAGAGTTCTGAGAACGTGATGGGCCCCGTCGGGGCGATATCAGACACGTCTCACCGTGCTATTCAACACCGAACAAATATGGGTACAGAGGCTGACCACCGCGGTGACATTCGATCTGCAGATCTGGGTATTCAGCCTCGAGCCAAGCACGTAACGCCAGCGTGGTCGCAGTAGGGGCGTCGATACCTTCAATCATGGTCACAATTTCGCGCTGGGCTGTAATGAGATGAGCGAGAAGCGCTCGTGAGGCGCCCTCAAGAGTCCCACTGACCGCGACGATGCCATCGCCACGAACTAAACCAATCCAATCCCCCACGGTGATTGCCCCAGCATCGCTCTTCGTGTCCCTCATTGACTGAGTGACCTCGCCCGTGACCATGGCCTGCGCAGCATCACTCATTTCTGCCATGTTTTCATCAACACTGGCCTCTGGGTCGTAAACCACAAGTGCGGCCAGAGCCTCTGGCATCGATTTCGTCAACACCACGCGCACTTCTTTGGTAGTCAGGGCATTCAATTGTTCTGCCACGGGAATGATGTTTTTGTTATTCGGCAAAACAATGACTTGTCGAGCATTGACGTGTTCCACAGCGTCAAGTAATTCAGCAGTTGACGGGTTGAGCGTCTGGCCACCAGTCACCACACCTTGCACACCTAACTGAGCAAACAATTCTTCGAGTCCACTTCCGCTGCACACAGCGACAACTGCGGTCGTCACCGCAGGAAGACCAGCCGCTGCGCGTTGAGCGTCGTGAATGGCATGTCGTTCTGCGACTTCTTCAAATAAGTCGGTGACACGAATTTGTTTTGGCCGTCCTCCAAGGTCGATGGCTGCCTCAATGGCTGCCCCGATGTCATTGGTGTGCACATGGCAATTCCAAATCCCATCGCCCCCAACAACCACGATCGAATCGCCAATCTCGCCCCAGTCATTCTTGAACTCGTTGATCTTGCCGTCTTCAAGGTGCAAAAAGTACATCACCTCGTAACGCAAGTCAGCGACCGAAAGTTCGCCGTGAGAGTCTGGGGCCCTCATCATCATTGCCGCGGGAAGCG
>SYDZ01000092.1 GCA_005801025.1 Actinomycetota bacterium | reverse complement strand
GTCAGCGGTTTCCCATGGTGCATTAACTTGCATACGCCCCGACTCACTGAGGTAATAATTCTTAGCCGAACTGGTATCGGTCAACATTAAAAGCCCTGCCGCTTTCTCATCTAAGGCCTCGTTATATTTTACGAAAGCCTCATGTGTCACTTCCACAGTGCCGACATCTTCTTTGATCATCGTCATTAGACATTGAGCGACAAAACTCGCCCACATCTGATACCAGGCTGGCAGTGCAACTCCGCCAGAAATAGGTTGCGAATTGGGCCCATACAACATGAACAAATTAGGAAAATCAGGGACCATCATGCCGACATAGGCGCGCGGGTCTTGTGACGCCCAGCGCTCATGCAAATTCACGCCACGACGACCAATGTATTCAGCAGGCCATAGGTATTTGACAATCTCAAATCCTGTGGCGGTGATGATGATGTCAACTTCACGGAACTCCCCATCGCTGGTTTCAATTCCGTTTTCAGTCACGCGTACAATATCTTGCGTAATGAGTTCTGCGTTCTCTCGCGTTAAAGCCTTATACCATCCGTTGTCAACGACTGGGCGACGCACCATCGGCGCATAATCTGGTATCAATTTGTCAATCAGATCTTGACGCCCGCCCACTTGATCAGTGATGTAGTTGATCAGAAACTGTCGTACCGTATCGCTTTGTTTGGTGATCTGCCCACCCTGCTTTTGCCACTCTCTATCAACTATCAAATAATCCTTGTGAAAGTTGAATAAGTGCATGATTGATGTGTAGCGACACCAATTCCAATACCCCGGCATATTGCTGGTGAGCCAATGAATCTCTGGCTCAACCTCTTTGCCATATTTATCTCGCGGACTAATCCATTGTGCGGTGCGCTGATACATATAAATTTGATCCGCCATTTCCGCCACTGGCGCCAGTAACTGAACTCCCGTTGAACCGTTACCAAGGATGGCTACCTTTTTGCCGCTGAGATCAAGGTCCGTAGGCCATTGTGTGGGATGAATGATCTGACCTTTGAAATCTTCAGATCCTGGCAAGTCGGGGTTCTTAGGATTAGCGAAAAGTCCAGCCGCGCTCACAATGGCGTTGACCTCACAATGTACGGCGTCACCGTCGGGACCAGCGAAGGACAGTTCCCAACGCGAACGTTCTTCATCAAAGCGAGCTTCCTTGAGATCGTACTCAAAGCGAATGTTGGGAGTGATGCCGTACTTCTCGGCAATGAATTCAAGATACGCGCGTACATCTGCACCCCGTGCGAAATATTCTCTCCACGGATAATTTCGTTCGAAACAAAATTCGTATGAAGCACTGAGTGTGTCAACTCGGACATCCGGATACTTGTTAACACTCCATGTGCCACCAATTTCATGACGCCGTTCATAAATTGTGTAGGCAATTCCGAGATGACTGAGTTGAACAGCAGTAGCGATGCCATTAAAACCACCACCGATGATAGCTACATGAAAATCTTGGGGAATTTGGTGCTCGCCTTCTGGCCAAAAAGCAAAGAAGGGGTACTCCTCAAAGGCGATCACTTCGCGGTGTAACTCAAACTCTGCATCACTTGGTTCTGCCCCAAGTGCCATTGCCATCAATCGCTTGATCTCTTCGTCTGGTGGCTTACGCAACACAAACGAATCAATCCCGTTATCAAGGAGTGTGACCAAACGTTCTTTCAACTTCTCTTTGTGCAGGGTGTCTAATTGATTAACGGCTCCGAAAGTGGTCAATTCTTCATCACCACAAGCCTGATAAACCGCGACTCGCAGAGCTGCGAGATCCGAAGCCTCAACTGCTCGCTGAATGAATTCACGCTCTACTTTTTTCAAGATCGCCTCGCTTTGAGAAAACGCTTTAACCGGGCAAACACTAGGTGATCTCGCCACACTTCTCAGTACTTGGGTGCTGAGAAGTCTTGCTTAAAGGTCCCCGCTATCGAGTCTTGCGAGAATGACACGTGCCGTCTCGCGCACTTCGTCGCTGTCCGAGAGTTGTTGTCCTGCGCGAACCTGACGAGCCACACGTGGGTTTTTTACAAATACCTCAGCATGGCGCAAGAAAAAATCCCAATACAACACCGTGAAAGGACAGGCATCTTCACCCACTCGCTTCTTACGGTCAAAGACGCATCCTTTGCAGTGGTCGCTCATCCGATCAATGTAAGCCCCACCACTGGCATAAGGCTTCGTCGCCAACATTCCCCCATCGGCGAATTGCGACATTCCAATGACATTGGGAACCATGACCCATTCAGCCGCATCTATAAAACTGTTCCACATCCACGTAGTGAATTGCTGCGGGTTGACACCAGAAATGAGTGCGAAGTTTCCCAGCACCATCAGGCGTTCAATGTGGTGCGCGTACGCCCGGTCATGCACATGCTCAATGGCGGACTGCATGCATCGCATAGGTGTTGGTTTGCTGCGGGTAAACAGTGGCGGTAAGGGTCTGGTTGCCTGAAGTGCGTTGAGGTCTTTGTACTCGGGCATCCAGCGCCAATAACAATTCCACATGAACTCGCGCCAGCCAATAACCTGGCGAATAAATCCCTCAGCGCTGTTAATGGGGACTTTGCCACTTCGAAATGCTTCTTGCGCCGCACTCACTACTTCGCCCGGTAGCAAAAGACCAATATTCAGATATGGCGACAACAACGAATGAGCTAAATGCCAACTCGATTGCAGCATGGCGTCCTCATGTTCACCAAACATCGGCAGTAGTTCGTTAACAAAAAAACTCAATCTTTCAAGTGCTCCACTGCGATTCGTGACCCAAGTACCGTCCGGCGCTGCTCCCCACGTTGTCTCAGATACATCACGCATAACCTCAGTATCAATCTCATCTAATTGCGCATAGACAGGCTGTGGCCACCGATCATGACCAGTCTTCGGTGGCGGCTCTCTGTTCTCTTCATCGAAATTCCACTGTCCACCTGCCGGAGTGTCACCATCCATCAAGATATTCAGCCGTTTTCGCTGCCAGCGGTAAAAATCCTCCATCTTTATCGTTTTTCGGCTACCTGCGAATTCTTCAAAGAGTGATGGATGACAAAGGAACTGATCTGATATCTCAACATGAACATCAAGAGATGCAACAAGCTCTCGAGCAGCAAAACTGTTCGGCTCGGTGACTGAAATCTGTGATGGCGCAAACATTTCCTGATGTCGCTTGACACCATCGCGCATTGAATCCGCGCGCTGATAGTCAACGCTGAAACCCTCTTCTCGCAATTCTTGAGCAAAACGTCGCATTGACGTCACGATGAAATGTGCTCTCTGAATATGCCACCGACGAGAAGCGACTTTGGCTCGTGATTCAACCATCAGAATCTGATGGGTATGCGGGCGAGCAAGGCGGAGAGCCCCAATCTCGCGATTCAGTTGGTCGCCAAAGACCCAAACAGTTTGAAGGTTCACGAGAACAATGGTACGCACAACAACCTCGGGGTGCCTGCTCCAGGTCTCAATAACCATCAGCAAAAAATCTCTCGTTAGTATGTGCGCATACGCTTGAAACTCATAATGGTCTGCGAACTCTCATTGTTGTCGGCGTACTCTTCCTCAAACAATGCAGTCAAGGAGACGTCAACCACGATGACATCAATGAAGGAAACCTCAGCTACCCCAGCCAAGATCATCAGGGCGGACGATATCCCCGTCGCCCATACCCCGCAAGGCGGCTACGGCACTTCATTTCCTCCCCTCATTCTCGACACATGCACGGAGCCTCTCATTGCCGGGGCCCCAGACCTGCGCGGAATTTGGAAAACAATTTCTGCCACGAGAGGCGGTGAGACAGTCGCCTCCGATGACCGTTTGATGTCCTACACCGAGCGCATCGAGCAATGTGGAAATCGGATTGTGGATTGTGGCGGTGGAACAATCGCCGACGCACGCGCCGATGGGACTGCAGAAAATGGCGTCAATGACGTCTCAGTATTTGACTACAAGACGCCAATTAACGTCAGGGCCAGTTACGAAGATGGGGCCTTCGTCCTTCGCCCCGTCGGTCTTGAAGCCTTTGAAGTCGTTCGCAGACTAGATGCGGATGGTCATATGATCTGGACGCGACCCGACATGGGCGGTATTCGTGTTGTGCTTGAGCGCGTCAGTGAGCCACAGTAGGCACAACTTCCAGCAGGTGTGTTTCGATCCTAAAAGTGGTGTGCCTCGGTGACCCTTCTTGTGGCAAGATAACAAGATGGTTCAGCCTGAACAATTCGTACCGAATACCGATGATCTCGTCATCAACAATCGGCTATTTGCCGAGAGTTTCCCTGACAATGGTCTACCTCTAGCTCCCAAACGACATCTCGCCATCGTGACCTGTATGGACAGTCGTATGGACATCTTTCAAATGCTTGGTCTTTCCCATGGCGATGCGCACATCATCCGTAATGCGGGAGGCGTCGTCACTGATGATGTCATTCGTTCCTTGGTTCTCTCCCAAAGGCGCCTGGGTACCCGAGAGGTCATCCTGATCCACCACACAAACTGTGGGCTCCACAATGTTGATGAAGACAGTTTCAAACATGAGATTGAGGATGAGTGCGGCATTCGACCATGGTGGGCCCTCGAGTCATTTCGCGATCCATATAAAAGTGTGACGCAAAATATGAAACGGCTAGCAATGAGTCCATTCATTAAACACAAAATGCATATTCGCGGCTTTGTCTATGATGTCACCGACGGACTCTTGCACGAAGCAATGTAGATTTCCACCGAATCATCCGATGCAAATCGCAGCCTTCACAGCGATTTGGACTTGGATTTTCCTCGGCAACTGTCAGAGCAAAACTTCACATGTTCCCAATCACGGGCCCACTTTTTACGCCACTCAAATTTTATGCCGCATGATTCACACATACGAGGCACAAATCCATTCTTAGTTTTAGCCACATGATTCATGCCCATAGAGTACGGTCATCTCATGCAACAAACGGCTCTTCTTCTCAATTTTATGGCAACCTGGGCGATGGTCGGAGTCATCTGGTTTGTGCAATTAGTTCACTATCCATTGCTTTCCCTTGTGCCCGTTGAGAATGCTGCATCAATCGCCGTCGTGCACCAGCGACGCACTGGTTTCGTCGTCGGACCCCCGATGGTCATTGAAGGAGTGACCACGTTATTCTTGTTGTGGTCACGACCTGACGGCGTGTCACTGTGGATGCCGTGGATAGCCGCTGTCTTCCTGGCCATCGCTCTCGGATGCACAGTGTTGTTGTCAGTGCCACGACATGGGCGTATGGTTCGCCAACCTGATGCGACGACTGGACGTGAGTTAGTACTCACCAATTGGCCGCGCACCATTGCATGGTCGATGCGCGGCGTACTGACTGCGACGATGGTATCCCAAGTGCTGCTGTGATCGTTGCCTGCGCCCCTATTCGCCAAACAGCCTGAGATCAATTTCATTGATCTCAGCATGGACGAGCCAACCCTACGACCTCAACGATTTCTCTTCTCCGGCCAATTCTCTGGCCAATTCTCATTCACTGTCAACGACCACTTTGGCTCTCGTCGTTCGAGGAAAGCTGTGACACCTTCACGAGCATCAGCCTTGCCCATCAAATGCTGATGCAATGCGCTTTCGGCTTGATTCATGCCATCCGAGGTCATGGAGAATGACTCCCACAGCAGGCGCTTGCTGATCGCCACAGACACTGGAGCGGTGTTGACCGCGATGTCGTGCGCTACGTCCAAGGCTTGCGGCAGAACTTCATCGTTTGCGAAAACACGTGAAGCAATTCCTAACTCATGCGCCTCTATCCCATTGAAAGTCCGTCCCGTCAGCAAAATGTCAGCAGCCCTCGCAAGCCCAACGAGTCGGGGCAATGTCCAATGGCTCATGGCATCGGGCATCACTCCACGACGGACTTGCACGATGCCATATTTAGCCTCCTGTGCCATAAAACGCAGATCACAATGCAGAGTGAGTGTCAATCCGATACCGATGGCATGACCGTTGACCGCTGCTATGACTGGCTTACGAATCTTCCATGCGGGTGGGTTCACGGGGTTGGAACTGAAATCTGATACTTCGGTTTGTTCAAAGACATCGGAGCCTTTTGAAAAATCAGCACCAGCACAGAACGCTGGTGGAGTCCCCGTAACGACAACAACGCGGACTGCGTCATTAGTGTCCGCCATTTGATATATGTTGCCGAGTGCTTGCCCCATCGCTGCACTAAAAGCATTACGCGTGTCGGGTCGGTTGAGGGTCGCCACAAGAACACCATCATCATGAAGTTCACAGAGAAGATCAGTTGTGCCGGTATCAATCGTCAGAGTCATGACAAGCGACCCGATGCTTCCTTAATCGCACTGATCGTTTGAGCAATGCACCCATCACTGATCGGATAGCCGGGGAAGTACAGACACACTCGATCCGCCTGATGACCAAAACGGCGGATGATTTCTGTTGCCACCTCGTTGGGTGTCCCAACAACAGCGATAGTCCGTAAGAGATCTTCATCTATTTTGCTCGCCATACCAGCCCAGTCGCCTTGCTTTGACAAGGCATTGAGTTCAACTTGCAAGTCCCCGCGCCCTAAGACCTCAAGTACTGGACGGTAAGAAGGCGTCGAACCATAGAAGCCAATCAAGGTTTTCACTCCACTCATTGCAGTTGCGATTTCCTCAGTACTCTCCCCTACAGCACAAATAACTTCCACGATGATCTCGAAATCGCTTCGTTGGCGACCACTCTTAACGAAACCGCGTTCAATGGCAGGCATGGTCCGCTCCATGAAGTGACGTTCTGAATTAAACGGCATGACGAGTAGCCCATCAGCCACTTCTGCAGCCATCTCGGTCATCTTCGGGCCAAGAGCACCAACGAGGAGTGGAACCTTTCCATAAGGATTTGGCCCCGGATTGAAGTTAGGTGTCATCAGTGTGTGCGTTGTCCATGTGCCACGAAAATCAAATGGACCTTCGCCAGCGAAGTGATCAAGGATTGCCTTTGTGGCGCACACCCATTCACGCATCTGCGCGACAGGTTTTTCCCACACTGACCCGTAACGCTTTTGAATATGTGGGCGAATTTGCGAACCCAGGCCGAGGCGGAAACGCCCCCGACTCAGGGTTTGAAGATCATCGGCCGCATAAGCCAAGTGCAGTGGGCTTCGAGGAAAAGCCATTGCCACATTTGTCATCAAATCAATGTTCGTCGTCGTACTTGCTAAGACCAACGGGAAAAATACATCATGGGCATTCTCAAAACTGAATAGCCCATCGGCTCCGAGAGCCTGAAGTTCGGCGGCACGGGAAGCAGCATCACTTGGACCTGACATTGCGAGCGAAATATCAATTTTCATTGCAGTCTCATTTCTGGCACGTGACTGGATCTTAGGTCTCCATGGCGTAGCACTAGCAAACCCTTGACATGGTAAGACATAACTATGCTCAGTGATGAAAAAATTCTGATTACTGGTCCAGCAGGCCAGATCGCCTTACCTTTGGTCAAATCCCTGGCGACCAATAATGAGGTGTGGGGAATTGCTCGCTTCGGTGAACCAGACACGCGTGAAAGTGTGGAGTCACTCGGCGTCACCACTCGCGTCATTGACTTGGCAACCGGCGACTATTCATCACTGCCTGACGACTTCACCTATGTCTTGCATTTAGCAGCATTCAAAACTGAAGGGCTTGACTACAACCACGCACTCACCGTCAATGCCGAAGGAACAGGTTTATTACTCAAACATTGTCAGCGAGTACAAGCTGCTCTGATCATGTCAACCCAATCTGTGTATCAGCCTGTGGCAGATCCGCTCCATGCCTTCAGTGAAAATGATCCACTCGGTGATGTTCATTACGTCATGTCTCCGACTTATTCAATCTCAAAAATCGCTGAAGAAGCCGTCGCCCGATTTTGTGCTCGCGCCTACAACATCCCTATCACCATTGCCCGCATGAATGCCTCCTATGGACCGAACGGTGGGTTGCCTACATATCATCTTGATTGGGTCTTGGCTGACAAACCAATCGTCACTCGTTGGGACCCGTGTCGTTACAGCCCGATTCATCAAGATGACATCAACAATCAACTTGAAGCATTGCTTGACGCTGCCAGTGTGCCTGCCACCATTGTCAATTGGGCAGGTGACGAAACTCCATCAGTCCAAGAATGGTGCTCTTTTATGGGAGAACTCACTGGTCACTCACCAGATGTGCGAGTTGTTGATATGCCAGGTACTCCACGAGGTGCGATCGCCGATGTCACCAAACGACGAGCGATCACAGGAGCATGCCAGGTCTTGTGGAAAGAAGGTATCCGTCGCACCTATGCCGAGCGCCACGCTGATTCAACGAGCAACCAAGTGACCGTCAGTGGTCAGTCAGCAAAACTACTGAACGAAATCGGAAAATTGTCGTGAACACAAAGAAAGACATCATCGTTGCTCTTGGTGGTGAAAAATCGTGGACCCACAACTGGTCGCTAGGAGGTTGTGAGTTCTACGGCGAGATCATGGACGATGCCACGTTTGGAGTGTGGCTTTCAAGCGAACCGATATCTCCTGATGACTACGCCGTCCTTGTCGCCCCAGAAGGTTTTCGCAAGTCAGGCGTCGGTCGCAGCCAACACGACGCGGCGTTTTTTCTGCGACCTCCAGGAGCGGATGTGGACGGTCCCGTGTCTTCGATAGTCGTTGATGGTCGTTCCTTTGGCCTTGTCGCACGACCAGGAAAACCCGAGTCAGGTTTCACTGGGGTCATGGTGCTGCCCGTATATAAGAGCCACCGTCTATTCTTCGCTAGCGGTCGCACCTTAGAACTACTCAACACTGGTGATGGCTTTTCGCTTGTACCCCAAGCGATTGAATCCCATCTGGGACGCCGTAAAGATCTGACTATTGAGCGCCAGATGCCAAACGGTTGGACCTCGCGGCACATCACACTCAAGGACAACCTTGTCATTGATCTTCCCTGTCCGGCCCGAGTTGCAATCTTTAAGAATGGCGACATTTTTCATGGTCCCGTTCAATTAGATTTACCGACATGACGACACCGACTTTTCTTCGTGCGCCAGACGAGAACTTCGCCGCTCTTACCGACTTTCCATACCAGCCGCACTATGTCGATATCGCTGGATTACGGATGCATTACATTGACGAAGGTCCATCCGATGGTCCGGTGGTCCTGATGTTGCATGGCATGCCGACGTGGTCGTATCTATATCGAACAATCATCAAAGAGTTAGTCACTCACGGATACCGATGCATCGCCCCCGACCATATTGGCTTTGGTCGCTCAGACAAGGTAAGTGACCCATCGTGGTACAACATTGCCCGTCATACCGCCAACATGAAGCAGTTCATCAAAACTCTTGACCTCACAAATATCACCATCATGGTTCAAG
>SYDZ01000091.1 GCA_005801025.1 Actinomycetota bacterium | reverse complement strand
TGCATTTTTCTTCTCTCCCACGCGTACCAAAATGTCTGGGCGTCCAGATCGTCCGTTCACGGTGAATAGTTGTGATCCCAGGATCAAGCGTGCACCTTTATGCATTGCCAAAGTTGTTTGCTGACCAAGGTCCTCTCCGCTATTGAGAGACAACCTCGTGACGCCATGCGCGCGTTCAAGAAGTGAGAAAATCTCATCTTCATGTTCAAGTCCTTGCTCAAATAACATCTGTAAAAAAGCACTTGGTTCACTACGCGACACATCCGCGTAGGCAGGATCACGATCGTTAACGACCCGATGACCACAGTCATTAGTGAAGCGTCCGTCTCCGCTATCACCGGCAGGGATATTGATTTCTAGAGCAGCAGGATCAGACAATGAGGTTCCTTTGTTCGTGGTACAGCAAAAACTGACGGTGCATAGCGTGTCCTCGACCGACTAAATCTGCACAGCCGAGGGCTTGATCAGCCGAAGGCAGATATGCGTCTAAAGTCTCCGAAATATGGTCACGAGTCACAAAGAAACATGCTGCTTCATGCCGCGAGGACATCACGCACAGACGACCAGTCTCAAGATCAAATCCAGATGGTGATGTCACACCTGATAACGGGTGAACGGCGATCATGATTGGCTTTTCCAAGCCCTGCCATCGCTCCGGAGTGGTCACTCTAATTTTCTCGTATGACTTTTTGATACCTACAAGTACATGCTGAATCGCAGTATTCATTTGGTTATGAGTTGAGACAACACCAATGTCATTGATCGTTAATTGACGGGGCTTGTCGCGCTCATGAGGTCCCGTAGAAATCTCACACTTGCGGTCCATCAGACGCTTCACTATGTCACCGACAAAAGCAGCCAATTCAAGATCGGTTCCCGATGCCGGCCCTGAAACTGGAGTTGGGTAGCCGATCATTGAAGTCGAATAAGGCTCCTTTGATTGCCACATCTGTTGGAGTGCCCGATCGACAGAGTCATCTGCCAGCGTGTCAACCGCCACTTGTCGCGTCGGCCGAATAAAACGTTCCCCTGGTTGGGCATCTGACTTGAACTTGAAGTCATAGAACCCGTTGACCAAAGCAGTTGAATCGGCAGGGAGACGGCGACACACTGCTATCTCCAGAGCCAGTAAGTCATCGGCCAATGTGGGGTTCGCCAGAATGATCTGCGGAGTGGCGACGTGAGGCTGGAAATACGAGGACTCCCATCGATCAACTTCAATACCAATAGTCGGTGGAATCTGTCCGGGGTCACCAATCAATATGTAGCGCGAGGCGATGTGTCTCATCGGTAGGAAGTCAGCCCAAGCCATTTGCCATGCTTCATCAACAAAGAGCAAGTCAAACTGTCCATCAAGTTCGGATAAGCCAAACTTTGAGGCCGTTCCAACAACAATGCCGGTACGAACCGGAAGACCCGAAGCGTGCTTCACCACACTCACCCGCTTATGCCCGTCCGAGGGAGCGTCGTAGCTCTTGCTGGAATACCGATAAACAGTTTGATCGGTAAAACGCTCAACAATTCGCTGGCAAATTTGATCGACCTGATTATTCGTTTGGGCAACAATGACTACCCGCAACTTGCGCTTAATCACAACTTCTAGCGATTCGATTAATGTGTAGGTCTTCCCTGATCCAGGCGGCGCCTTCACAACGCATATAGCCATGTCGCCACGAATGAATTCTTTAAGCGATTTAATCACCTTGCTCATTCATCATCACCCCCAGCAACTGGAACATCGTCGGCCTCAAAGGAGAAATAATCGAGAATGTCGAAGTCTGTTTCGGATTGTTTAGCGACTTTGTAGGAAAGTTTGATGACCAAATTTGCTGGGAAGTCCTCAAGTAAAATCAGTGTTTGGCGTAACCATGATCGGTCACCAGGTGCCTCAGCTGCAGGCCCGACTCCGGTTTTTCGCGACTTCCACCCTGGAATAAGAATCACTTCACGTGTCTCAGGATCAATGGAGACGATCGTTAAGGAACATTTCGGAATCCCAGCGATTGATAAAGTCCCACCAATTTTCAATGATGGCAACTCAGGATAATCATAAATAAAGGTCCACGTAGATCCGTTACCTGAAACGGCTTTCACTTTGCCGCGCAGCCCATGACCTTTCATCAATTCTTCATTCTGCAATTCACGATCGCCATGAACCAAAAAATGCACACGTTCTCTGTCTGCCGCTACCCGCTGATGGTAAGCAAACGATGCCTCACGCGCGTTCACATCTCCCCAGAGACCAGGCCAAAAGGGGCGCTCATCAATATTGCCAGCCGATTCCCTCAATGCGTTATCAAACCACAACTTGGAAAATTTGTCGGTACCAATGCGGACGAGATCGGCCAAGCCAGAGTTATATGCGCGTGTATCCTGACGTAAAATCTCAATTGTGCTTTCCACCAATTGGTGTCGACGCTCCAACTCTGTTTGTACAACCTGGGAAATTGCGACTGCGGTCTTTTTCCCTTTGCTCATGCGCTCATTCCACGGCGGCTCATTCCACTTTTCCACCAATGGACCTAACTGACTGCGCTCTAGTTCTGGATCAAGCATGGCGGCAACTGAAAGTTTCTCTGCTGCGTGAGCGGCCGCTAGACGGGTCTGGCGCGTCCGTTGGCGACCCAACCAACCGAGTAAGTAACCCAGATGACCCTGCCGCACTGATGATCCAGGAAAAATATGAGCGATCTTCAGGGCGTCAGATGCCACGATGACAGTCTGCTGCCCTGGTCTTTGCGATTCAACGAAGAGACAGTTGCACAGTTGCCCAAAGGCGCGCAACACGTCGATTTCTGGGCGATCCCACGTTGTTCTGGCATAGGCGAAAGCGATGGTGTGT
>SYDZ01000090.1 GCA_005801025.1 Actinomycetota bacterium | reverse complement strand
GTGTAGTGCGTCCAACGCTTGCTTGGCGCCCTATCAGTTATCCAGCGATCAGCCATTTTTGGTCCCTCCCCTGTGCAAGTCGTTGCGACCAACATCTCTCCCTAGAAACTAACCGATTGATTAGTTCTGACGCTACGCCGAGGGTCATTACCCCGAAGTTGAGATATTTAATCCCGTAAGCCCGCGTAAAACGAAGGAGTCGCCATAGTGAAAATCGTTATCCGCCGCCAGCGAAAAAGGCTCAAGAGTTTCCAAAATGAGTTGGATTGCTATACGTGCCTCGCTTCGCGCCAGTCCCGCGCCTGGGCAGAAATGCTCCCCGTTGCCAAAAGCCAAGTGTTCCTTGACATTCAATCTTTCGGGGTCAACTTGGTCAGGATCAGCGAATTTGCAGCCATCTCGGTTGGCTGAGGCAAAAACGAGCCAGAGATGGTCACCCGCCGGGATTGACGTCCCAGCAATCTCAACGTCAACTTTGGTTTGACGGAATAAGCCGCCAACAGGAGCTTCAATGCGCAACATCTCCTCAATCAGACCGTCAATCAGCGCGGGTTCTCGACGTACGCGCTCTTGAAGTTCAGAATCCTGCGCCAAACAACGAATCAGATTGGTAATCAGGTTGGTCGTTGTTTCGTTGCCGGCGACAAGAAATTGTTGCAACATACCCAACTGCTCATCATCGGTTAACTTTTCTCCATCAATATCGGCGTTAGCAATGTCCGACAACAGGTCATTCGTAGGAACTGCCTGACGCTGCGCGATTTGACTCAAAAAGTATTCCGCGAATTGTTTTGTTGACAATAAGAAACCTTTGACCTGCTCGGTGGATGGCGAATGGTTGCCCACGGGCATCACGATGTCATTTGACCACCTCTTAAAGGTCGCTAAATCCTCGCCGACGACACCGAGTGCTAAGGCGATGATGGTCATCGGTAGTCCAACGGTGAAACGCTCGACGATATTCACCTGTCCAGTTTTGGCTAGATCAGCTTGAACATCTGCCAGGAGTCGAGTTGCGACCTCCGTGATGGCTGGCTCCATGGCACGGATACGGTCTGGACGAAACGCGGGATTGACTAGCTTGCGCTGACGGCGATGATCAGGTGGATCGGCGTTCAACAACACCGCAACTCGGCCTCGGCTCATCGCCGATGAATCAAGAACCGCTGCCATCTCAGGGTCCTGCATCAACTCCATGATTCCCCTCATCAGGGCCTCTCCGGCCGCCTGCGGACCCGTTGGATTGAGGCTTGAGAAGCGCTCAGTGTCTCGCAAAATTGAACGCACATCGTCATAACGCGTGATGATCCATGCACCTAAGTCCTGATTGAAAACAAGACCGTCGGTCTCTCGCAGACCCGCAAAGATCGGATACGGGCAGGCGATCGCTCCTTGACGGCGATGGATTAAATCATCAATGCCGAAGGTCTCGGACTCATTGCTCATCACTTGTCTCGTTTCGTAAAGTAAATCGACCTCCGGTCTGTTTATAAACTAATACAGCGATTAGTTTATAAACAGAGCCGTGGGGTCAAGGTTCACCAAAAAAGGGGCAAAAAGTGTCGCTAGACAATTCATTGAACGCTACGGACGACTTATCAACGGATGGTATTTCTACTCATCTCACCTTTTGCCGTTTCTGCCATGCCAGTTGCCCGATCGAAGTCGATCTACAAGGCGGTCAAGCAGTCGCCATCAGAGGAGTTCCCGAGGATCCAATTTTCGCTGGCTACACATGTATCAAAGGGCGACAGATCCCCGAGCAGATGACTCACCCTCAACGTTTGCTGAAATCATTACGTCGCCGTCCCGACGGCACATTTGAAGAGCTCTCCTCATCTGAGGCTATGGATGAGATCGCTACGCAATTACGGCGGATCATTGACACCTACGGTCCACGCGCGGTTGCCTCATATACAGGTACGGGCGGATATCAGAACTCGCTAGCGGTCCCTGCTGCTCGCGCCTTTCATCAAGGTTTTGACTCACCGTCTTTTTACACCTCAGTGACGATTGATCAACCCGCTAAAAGTACTGCACCCTTTCGCGTCGGCATTTGGGAAGCCGGCTATCAGGATTTCAGCAACGCCGATGTATTGCTGGCGATTGGCTACAACCCGATGGTCTCAAGTTTTTCACCAGTCGGTGGTCTGCAAGGCACCAACCCATATGTGGTTTTGCGTGAAGCAAAAAATCGAGGTATGAAACTGATTGTCATTGATCCTCGTCGCACGGAGTTTGCAACGCAGGCCGATATTCACCTCGCCCCCAAACCAGGGGAGGATCCAACCTTGATGGCTGGCATCTTGAAAGTAGTCATTGACGAAGGCCTTTTTGATCACGAGTTCTGTGACTTGTGGGTTTCTGACCTAGCCCAACTCGCTGATGCGGTCTCTACCTTCACTCTGGATTACGTTTCCACGCGTTGCGATGTGCCCGCCGACGACATAGTTGCTGCGGCACGGATGTTTGCCGCTGCTCAACGTGGCACAAGCGGCACGGGGACTGGGCCGAGCATGGCCCCACACTCAAGTCTCACCGAGCACCTTTCCATTGCTCTCAATACGATTTGTGGACGCGTCAATCGCGAGGGAGATTCGCTTGAGAGCGGTTACTTCTTATATCCAGAAACCCCTCGTCGTGCTCAAGTTCATGCGGCTCGAACTCCTGCCACAGGAGCGCCATCGCGGATGCGCAACCTGCGCGGTATCCGCGGTGAAATGTTGACAACGACATTGGCTGAAGAGATTTTAACCCCAGGTGACGGACAGGTTCGTGCCCTGATTGTGAGCGGAGGCAACCCTGTCGTGGCGTGGCCCGATCAGGAACTTACAGTTGCGGCGATGAAGGACCTTGAACTTCTCGTGGTCGTTGATCATCGCATGTCAGCAACTGCTGAATTCGCTGACTATGTCATTGCCCCAACGTTGTCCCTCGAGCGAGCCGATATCCCCCACCTCATGGATCGTTGGTTCCGTGCTCCGTACACCAACTACACCGATGCCATTACAGAACGTGCAGGCGATGTGCTCAATGAATGGGAAATATTTTGGGAACTTTCAAAACGCCTCGGTTACCCGCTTCCGTTTCCTGGCGGTGACACCCCAATGGATGAGCGACCCAGCGATGACGAGATGATCGATCTTGCTTACGCTGGTTCACGCATGCCGATGGATGAAGTGCGGGCAAACCGTAGAGTTGTGCATCCTGATAAGGCAATGATCGTCTCTGCTGCTGATCCAACATGTACTGCAAAGTTCACCGTTGCACCCGATGACATTGTTGCCGAATTAGGTGAAGTGCATAGAGAGGGCGATAGCGCTGTCGCCCTAGGCGTTGACCCATCTCTCTATCCATTCCGTCTGGTCAGTCGTCGCCTCAAGCACGTTCTCAATTCGTACGGTTCGAGTTTGTCTATTTTGGGAGCGAAAGGTACGAGTAATTCGGCGTACATGAACCCGCAAGACATGCTTGATCTTGAATTGATGGAAGGTGACCTGATCGAGATTTTCTCTCCCCGAGCGTCAGTCCACGGCTTAGTGGAAGCCGCCCCCGATGTTCGTCGGGGAGTCATTTCCATGGCACACTCATGGGGCGGTTCATCTCTGACCGATGAGAAAGTTCGCGATATCGGGTCACCAACGAGTCGCTTAGTCTCAGTGGATAAGGGGTACGACCACATCAATGGAATGGTCGTACAAAGCGCCATCCCAGTACGAATCGCATTAGTCGAACATATCAATCACTGAGTTCAAACCCAAGGAGAGAAATCATGGCGCGTATCAATGTTCCAGAAGGTCAAGGCCTTGAAGCCCACCGCATGTGGAAACTGGCACCAGATATCGCTGCTGGCATGCATGCTCTCAGCGAAGCCGTCTATACCAAGTCAAGTTTGGGTGTGCGCGAACGAGAAGTCGCACGGATGAGAATCGCTCAACTCAATCAATGCGTTGTTTGACTGAATACTCGCGCTGCATCGGCGATGCAGCAAGGACTGACGGACGAGGCGTACAATTCTGTACAGCATTACCACGATCACCCAGATTTTTCTGAACGCGAACGTTTAGCTGCAGAGTATGCCGAGCGTTTCGCCATTGATCACACTTCGGTGGACGATGAATTATGGAAGCGTTTGCAATCCGTGTTCTCTGATACGGAACTTCTTGAACTCACAGTGAGTATCGGATTCTTTGTGGGTATGGGGCGTGCATTCCAAGTTCTTGATGTCGCTCGAGATTTTGACATACTGTGGAGTCGTGAACCTGTGATATCTCCAGAACCCACCAAGGAATGAAATGACTCCTCTCGAAACTGTTAACGCGTTTATTCAGGCACTTGAAAATCGTCACGTTGACGCTGCGGTCGCTCTTGTCAGCGATAACTGTGAATACGACAATGTGCCGATGGGCAAAGTTTTCGGGCCCGAGGCCATTTCGACAATGCTCAAGCCGATGATTGAAGGCTGTAGCGAAGTCGCCTGGCCAGTGCATCGAGAGGCCGCAACTGGCAACTATGTCTTCAACGAGCGCACCGACAAATTCCATATGCCTTTTGGCTGGCTCGAAATGCCCGTGACCGGTGTATGGGAAGTCGTTGATGGCAAGATCACGCTATGGCGTGACTACTTTGATATGCAGACCTACTTAAAGCAATTACCTGGCGCTTAGTTACTAAGAGCCACCGAGATAACTAGCTTGAATCAGGCTGCGATCCTTGTTGATCTCGGCGGCATCGCCTTCTAGGACCAACTCGCCGTGGCTTAAGACGTAGGCGCGGTCGGCAACTTGCAGTGCCATGTGCACGTGTTGCTCAACAAGCAGGACACCCGCCCCTGTCTCAGCGGCAATCTGTCGCAAGATCGGTAATAGGCGCTCCACGATAATTGGGGCCAAACCTAAACTCATTTCGTCCACCATGAGTAACTTCGGCTTCACTGTCAGGGCCCGCGCCATCGCCAGCATCTGTTGCTCTCCACCCGACAACAGACCAGCGCGACGATCAAGGATCTGCTCAAGGGCCGGGAAATAACTGAGTGCTTTGTCAACATCGGCTGAGCCCTTGGCAGCCCCGAGCCGCAAGTTCTCGGCAACTGTCAATTGGTAAAATAGTGAACGCCCCTCAGGCACATGAGCCAGACCTTCACGAGCGATGAGATGTGGTCGACGGCCCTTAATGGACTTACCGAAAACCTTGATATCCCCGGAGATGATCGGCACCAAGCCTGATGCTGTCAACAAAGTCGTTGTTTTCCCAGCACCGTTGGGTCCAAGCAAAGCCACTACTTCGCCGTCACTGACCTGCAGGGTCAAACCACGTACAACTGAAACGCCGTTATAGCCCGTGTTCAGATTTTCAATCTCCAGCAAAACTGACATCAGTGACTTCCCTCTGTCGCGCTACTTCCAAGATAAGCCTCAATGACCTTTGGATCGTTTCTAATTTGGTTGGGAGTTCCCTCAGCGATTTTGATGCCAAACTCAATGACATAAATGTAGTCACAGACATCAAGAACGAGTCCCATATCGTGATCAACAAGGAATATGGTCAAACCCGCATCGATGATCTTGCGCAGTCGACCGCCGAGTTCATGCGACTCGGTTGTGTCCAAACCAGCGGCTGGCTCATCCATGCAGACCAAATCGGGACGACCAGCAAGAGCTCGGGCCGCAGACACCAATTTACGTTGACCTTGACTAATTTCATTTGGATACTTCTTAGCGAGATCTCCGATACCGAGAACTTCGAAAGCAAAATCAACTCCACTGTGATCACGTTTGCGACCTGGGCGAACGAGATCTGTCAAAAAACTTTTCGCTGTTTGACGCTCGGCGGCGACCTGAATATTTTCTTCAATGGTGAGATCATCGAAAAGCTCAAGGGATTGCCATGTTCGCCCAAGACCTAATCGGGCTCGACTGTGAACGGGTAAGGAGTTGATTTCCTGCCCCTTAAATTCAATACGACCAGTAGTTGGAACAAATCCCGTGATGCCGTCAATGAAGGTCGTCTTGCCGGCGCCATTGGGACCAATCAATCCGACGAGTTTTCCTTGCTCAACGGCGATGTCCACGTTATTCACCGCTCGCAGTCCACCAAACGTCACAGACATTCCTGCTGTTGTTAAAAGATTCAACTGTCAACCCCCACTTCTTTCCCCTCAGGGGACACTAGTTCATTACTGCCATGATGTCTTGCAGTCAAGGCCTGAGAGATACGCAATTTTTGTTGACGAAGACTCCCAGAAAGTCCTTCTGGATTCTGAATTGAGGCGATAATCAGTCCCAAGCCACCCAAAATCAATGTGAACTCACTTGGCACATGCAAGATGTTCGCTAGGAATGTAAAAAATATGCCTCCAGACACCAGCATCCCTCCAGCGATCGCTCCAGAAATGCTTGAGATTCCTCCAATGTAAGCAAAAGCCATGAAGGTCAACGATTGCAGGAAGGTAAATTTGTCCGTCGTCACTCCACCTGAACGATATGCAATAAGGGCTCCGCCTACTCCAGCGATAAACGCCGAGATCGCGAACGCCAACATCTTGACTCCCGCGACATTGACTCCAGCCGCTGCAGCGGCGCGTTCATTATTTCGCGTCGCTAACATACTGCGGCCTGTGGCTGACATTCGCAGGTTGGTAATCATGTAGCACAATATGACGACAAGGAGCAAACAGAAAATTGCTGTCAATGGGTTAGGTTGCAACCCATCTCCTGCTGTGAGACCCAAAAAGTCGTACTGCACATCGCGGGCTCCCACAATGAGATTCGGCGTATTGACTTTGGCGCCAATGAAGCCACCATTAATAGATTTATTGGCGAACAAAACTCTGTCGACTGCCACTGCGAATGCCAAGGTGACGATGGCCAAGTTGACACCACGCACCCTTAACGCTGGTATTGCCACAATCATGCCGACCGCCATGGCCACCAATCCACCGATCAAAATAGG
>SYDZ01000089.1 GCA_005801025.1 Actinomycetota bacterium | reverse complement strand
GCCGATATAGATAAGGCTGTTTCGGCCATTGTCTCTGCAGTCAATCAATTGCGTCGTTAGCCTTTAGAGCATGAAAGTGCTTGTAGCCATGTCTGGTGGCGTCGATTCGTCGGTTGCCGCAGCCGAATTAAAGGACGCCGGGCACGAAGTGGTTGGAGTAACCATGCGCCTGTGGGGCGGCGAAAGCGACACGGGTTGTTGCTCGGTTTCCGATGTTGACGATGCAAGGCGAGTTGCTCAGCAGCTGGGCATTGATCATCTGGTTTTTAACTTCACCGAAGACTTTCAGCGTGCGGTCGTTGATCCCTATATCAATGACCATGCCATCGGTATTACTCCGAATCCCTGTATCGAATGCAATCGCCATCTCAAGTTCGATCGCTTACATGAGCGAGCTTTAATACTTGGTTTTGATGCAGTGGCGACTGGTCATCACGCGCGAGTTGTGTATGAAGATGATGTCTATCGCCTAGTTCGCGGACACGATATGGCCAAGGATCAAAGTTATGTGGTGCACATGCTTGATCAGCAGCAATTATCGCGCACTCTTTTCCCAGTTGGCGAAATGACCAAGACAGTTGTGCGCGAACACGCTGCACGCCTGAATATGCGCACAGCCTCAAAGCCAGACAGCCAAGATGTGTGTTTCATTACGACAGCAAAAGATCACGACGGCCGCAGTGGTCGGGTGAGTTTCATTGGTCGGCGTATTCCGCTGAATGAGGCCGTTGTCGTTAGTGAAACTGGCGTTGAATTAGGTTCTGTCGAATCTGTCGAATTAGTGACTCTTGGTCAACGACGTGGAGTCGCTGGCGGTGGTGGAACCAAGCGTTTCGTCGTTGACATTGATGTTCCGGGACGGCGAGTAGTCGTTGGACCAGAAAATCTTTTGCTGACTGATTGTGAATTAGTCAGTGGCGTGGTGTGGAGCGATCAACCACATACTGGGATGGCTCGTGTGCAGTGCAGTGCGCACGGTGAGTCTCGTTCGGCGATTCTTTCTCGTGATGAGAGTGGTCGAACTGTTGTCGCCTGGACAGAACCTCAACGACGGATATCGCCAGGACAAAGTGCGGTTTTCTACGACGCAGAAGATCGCTATGTTCTGGGTGGCGGACTGATCGTGCGTTCCGCAGTGTCAATGACGACTCACTGAAAACTCAAGCCGTAAGTTCTCGCACGGTGCGTGCCACACGGGTTGGAGATACGCGCATCGTTTGAACATGCAGGGCCTTGCCACCAGGATTTTTTCTCGTAGCGGCCAAAATAACCTTGTCAAAATCATGAAGTGCAATGGTGATACTTGGTCCGCGGCAGCCTCCGCTGAGATCTGCTGCTTCTGAATTCTCGCTATTGGTTTCGATCCCGATGTGAGCAATGCTTTGTTTCATAAACATCGCAGTTTCTGCCAGTGTAAATGAGTCGTGGATCACCACTCCCGCAGGTACACCAACGAGCCAACGTCGCGAGAAGCGATGAAAACGAGATGGCAAGATATAACTCAGTGCCGCCGCGAGGAGCGCGAAAACTGTTCCTGCAATCCAATTCTGATCATTGAAAAATGAGACTGCTGTGATCCCAGTGCCCATCCATAACGCCCACATCAGACATTGCACGGTGACCATATTGGTCGGGCAGCGAAGTAAAAACCTTCGCTCATCTCCATAAGCCGAGAGTTGTGCAAAAGCGTTCCCCACCTCGGCACTGAAAACAGTGGAGCAACATATCAAACTCAGCATGCCGCTCACTAAAGAACCAGGGCTCCAAGAATCCGTCTCAAGAATGGTGAAAAGAACGAGAACAAGGTTGCTGGGTGCCGCTAAACGCAGGCATGTCAGCGCAGTGCATGATGGTACCAGGATGCACAAAAAACAGACCGCCCACAGCGCCCACAAGGCGATCCGCGTTGCCGTGCCAGCCAGGGTGGCGTAGTCGGCAATGGCTTGATCAAGAAGGGGCACGGTGAGCCCGAGCGAGATGACGCTGACTCTCGCCGCCATCTGAAGACTCCGATTGAGATCCATCTTTGTCGTCAAAGTCATATCGTAAGCGTTGCCGATTGACCGACCATTTGTGTCATTAGAGAGCGCAAACCGAGAATTGGATAATTGTTGCGTGGGCGATGTCTCCCAATGATGGCGGGACATTTGCACCCTGTTAGGAAAGTGTTGTGGGAGGTGGTGAAACGGTGCAAACAAACTCGGTCAGTAAGCATTTGTTGGGCGGTGTCGCCACAGGCATCGGCAGCCTTCCGCATCGTGATGCGAAACAGGGCGCTGAATTTGCACTGCGGATGACACCTGACCTGCCGACGATCCCGACACTCACGCGTCGTTCGCCTAATGAGGGCATGATCGCCATGGCCGTAGCGGGGATCCGTGGCATCAAATTTGGTCAATACAATTCGTGCGTCATTGATCTCGACAAGATTGATCCCTTTGCCGATGTCATCACCGATTTTGATCACGATGCCTATGTTGGACTGCGGACATTCCTTGAGGTAGCCAATGGTCATTCGGGTCCAGTGAAGTGGCAGTTCACGGGGCCGGTGACGCTGGGTCTAGCCTTAGTGCGCATTGGGGTCCCCGCCAGTATCGCCTTTGATGTGGCCGTGCGGGCTGTGCGTACTCATGTCCAAAATATTCATGATTTTGTCGCCGCCGCTCTTCCTGACAGTCCGCAAGTCGTTTTCATTGATGAGCCTGATTTGGCAATGATGATGCACGAGTCGTTTCCGATCGCCCCTGATACGGCGGTCGACTTGATGTCAGGGGCATTAGCGATCATTGAGCGCGATGCCCTGATGGGACTGCACTGTTGTAGCGGTATTGATGGCACTCCGCTGTTGGCTGCGGGTCCAGCGATCTTGAGCGTTGAAGTGGGCAATCATGTCAAGAGTTACGCCGGACCGTTGGCGAAATATTTGGCAAATGGTGGCATCATTGCGTGGGGTGTTGTTCGCACGGATGCCCCGATTATGGGCTCAGCCGATCGTTCGTGGAAGCAATTGGCTGCTCTGTGGTGTGAACTCGTTCAGCAAGGTTGTGATGCTCAGAGATTGCGCCAGCAGTCGCTTGTCACGCCTGCCTGTGGATTGGTGAGTTTCAGCGAAGAGGTTGCTGAGCAGATTTACGCTCAGGTGCGCGATATCGGCGAAAGAGTACGAACACAGGCTCTTGCCACACGTCTGAACATTGGTGCCTAGACCCTTGTTTCACCCCCGATCTAGAATGGCTATGTGGGCGACCAACTACATCCAAGATCGCAGGCGTTGTGAAAGAAGATGCAATTCAACGCCATAGCGAATTGGTGACACTGATCGCTTATCACCGTCAGCGCTATTACCAAGACGCTGTACCGGAAATCAGTGATGCAGAATATGACGAACTTGAAAGTGAACTACGAGACCTCGAGTTTGCTTTTCCTGAACTGATCACTGCGCAGTCGCCCAGTCAAACAGTGGGCGGGGGAGTCACTGAGACATTTTCTGCAGTCGTTCACCGTGTCCCAATGACGAGCCTGGACAATGCCATGGATGCAGATGAGTTAGTGGCTTGGGGCGAGCGAGTCCTTAAAGGTTTACCTTCCGACTCTATTGTGAACTTTGTCTGTGAACTGAAAATTGACGGGCTCGCTATGAGTGTTCGTTACGAAGATGGCGCTCTCGTGCAAGCGGCGACGCGCGGCGACGGTCGTATTGGCGAAGATGTCACTGCCAACGTTGCCACCATTGCGGTCATTCCAACAACATTGATCTCTGCCTCAGGGGCATCTGTCCCGCAGGTTCTTGAAGTGCGCGGCGAGGTGTATATGCCGATTGATGCTTTTGAGAAATTCAAAGCACTCAAGGAAGCTGAGAACCGTGTGAGAAGTGCGGCAGGGAAGAAAGCCGATCCTGTGCCCGTCAATCCGCGTAATGCCGGAGCGGGAAGTTTGCGGCAAAAAGATGCGACAGTCACTGCAGGGCGAGGCCTTGCCTTTTGGTCATACCAACTCGGCGAAGTGATTGGTGGCCCAGACTTCATATCTCATGATTCATCATTAGAATTTCTGCGCGATTTGTCCTTTCCTGTGAATCCGAATATTGAGGTCGTCGAGTCTCTGACGCACGTCATCGAGTTTTGCCAAAAATGGCAAAAAGATCGACATCTTTTGCCATACGAGATTGATGGCGTGGCAATCAAGGTGAATGATTTGCAGCAGCGCGAAACTTTGGGTTTCACGGCACGTGCCCCGCGCTGGGCGATCGCCTTTAAGTTTCCCCCTGAGGAACGCACAACATTATTGAAAGATATTCAGATCTCTGTCGGGCGAACCGGGCGAGTGACACCATTCGCTGTTCTTGAATCAGTCTTCGTGGGTGGTTCCAATGTGGCAATGGCAACCCTGCATAATGAAGATCAAGTACGCCTCAAAGATGTCCGACCGGGTGACACAGTGACTGTGCGGAAAGCCGGAGACGTCATTCCTGAAGTTGTGGGGCCAGTTCTTGCGTTGCGCCCCGATGGTCTTGAGCCATGGGTTTTTCCTTCGGTATGTCCGTGCCCCATCAAAGGTGAACTTCTTCGACCAGACGGTGAGGTCAATATGCGTTGCGTGGAGACCGCTTGTCCGAGTCAACGTGATCAGCGGATTATCTATTTTGCTTCTCGTGGTGGCATGGACATTGAAGGACTTGGTGAGCGAACGGTCTATCAACTTTCCGATGCTGCTCTCGTGGGAGACCCAGGAGATGTTTATTCTCTGACAGTTGAACAATTGCTGACCCTTGATGGCTTTGCGCAAAAGGGTGCGGAAAAACTAGTCGTTGCAATCGACGGTTCAAAGACTCGACCGTTACCCAAACTTCTCACAGCCCTCGGCATCAAGCATCTTGGACCGGGAGCGTCCGAAGCATTGGCCACGGCATTCGGCAATCTTGATGACATTATGAATGCGACTGAAGACGATCTCGCCACCGTTGATGGAGTTGGGGGTGTCATTGCGGCTTCCTTGATCTCATGGTTTGCAAAGTCAGAAAATAAAATCGCTATTGAAAAGATGCGCACCGCTGGTGTTGAGTTTGGCAATGTGCAGATTTCTCGACTGCCACAAAACTTGGTGGGAAAAAATATTGTGGTGACTGGCTCACTGATTGATTTCGATCGTGAAGGTGCCGAACGGGCGATTAAAGATCGAGGTGGGAAAAGCCCAAGTTCAGTGTCGAAAAAAACTTTCGCAGTTGTTGTTGGCAGCGAACCTGGCACGAGCAAGTTGACCAAGGCCGAGGAACTGGGCGTACCGATACTTGATGAGCTTGGTTTTCAGCACGTTCTCGAAACTGGTGAACTTCCGCTGTAGATCAGAGAACTTCGAACGTCCACGTGAAACTGCGGGCTGAGTTGCGTCCGTCTTCAATTCTCCAATAGAGGATTTCAACTTGGTGTACGCCAACGGAGTACGACTCAATCACTGCACCCTCCGTAGGCTCGAAGCGAATTCGTGAGTTTCCTTGATCGTAAATAGCAGTAGGTGGCAAAACGATTTGCTGACCAGGTTTGACAATTTGGCTTGCCAAGTTGTCAAGGCGTTCAGTTGGAATTTCAATCTCATCAAGAATCAAGACGGCTTCATAGCCATCTTGTAGATCAACATTGACTTCAGTCTGTGACAAAACTTGGCGATCATTCGGCGCAGGAGAAATATCAATGATTGCATCGGGGTAACCAAGTGCATCGCGTCCAGTCGTAGCGGAGTTCACACCAAAGACAATAAGAAGTACGCCGATACTCAATCCGAAACTGATCACCAACCTCTCAATGTTGATCCGTCGGCGACGTGATGATGCGACTGGCAGCTGATGGTCATTATTCACATCGTTATTCTGACTGCTAGAGCAGGGTATTTGCACTTTCTACGGGGGGCGAGCGTCACACATTCCTGACAAACCGATAGTTTTTAGTGAATGTCTGTGTTTGAAAACCATGACCCCGACTCGCTCATCGGCTCAGTTATTGATGGTCGATTCAGGCTCGAGACCGAACTTTCGCGAGTCACCGCTTCGACGACCTATTCGGCGACTGACTTACTCTCTCAGTTGACCGTTGTACTTCGTCTTTTTTCTGTTGAATTCACCATCGGTAATGGAGCGGCTTTGCTGGAGCAGGCCGCCGTCATGCGTCAGATTGATCATCCCCACATCGTCCGCCTGACAAGTTTTGGGCGTATTGCGGTGGAGGGAACCGATCGGGTTTACGTCGTCCACGAACAACTACTTGGCGGTTCGCTGCAAGACATGATCGATCGCAACCGTCTGCTGACCCCGAGCCAAGCACTCGTTGTAGGCGTTGAGGTGTGTCGAGCTTTGGATTACGCCCACAAGCGGGGACTTGCACATCATGATCTTCGTCCCTCGGTGATTATGTTCGGCGAAGACGCTCGAGTTCGTGTTGCGGACATTGGGATTTCTTCGGTGATCGCCGAGTCTGCATGGGAGGACAACGCGATGATCTCCCAAGAACGAGCGCGGTACTGCTCTCCTGAGCAGGCTCTCAGTGAGCCCTTTGATGAGAAAGCCGATACGTACGCATTGGCATTGATCTTGGTTGAATCGGTGACTGGTATGGTGCCGTTCCTGGCAGATTCCGTGGTCGGAACTTTGAGCGCTCGAGTTGACAAATTGTTCCCTGTGTCGGCTGACCTCGGCGGACTTGCCGCAGTTCTTGACAAGGCAGGGCGCAGTGATCCGATGGACCGCTCAAGTGCTTTGGAAATGGGTAGGGCGCTCGTACAGGCGGCCCCGTCATTGCCGCGTCCAGCACCAATCCCGATTGTCTCATCAATGATTTTTGGCATGCCACCTGAACCAGATCGTTCACACGAAATTCCCCGTGGTCCACTAACAGACCAATGGAGCGAAACACAAGTCATTGATGAGCAGATGCAAGATCAGGCAACGACCGTTGTTGCAACAGCAACTCAGCAGAATCCTTTGATCGGTCGCTGGATCATGGCAGCACTGGCCGTACTAGTGCTGATTACTGGCGGTTATTTCTTGTTCAATACACTGCAAAAAGAGTCCTTCCCAGTACCTGATCTGATGGGTCTTGAGCAAGGGGAAGCAACGAATTTGGTGACTGAATTCAAATGGAAGGTGGTCACTGTTGAGCAACCTGACGATCTCATCGCCGTCGGATCTGTGATCCGAACTGAACCTGCGAATGGGAAAGATTTACAGTCCGGCAAGAAACTCACTTTGATTGTGTCAACGGGTCCGCCCCCTGTGCCACTTCTCGAATTGAAAGGTCTTGATGCCGCAACAGCGATCGCGACTTTGACAAATAGTGGATTGAAGTTGGGTACTGAGGCCTCGGAGAATGATGAAGATATACCTGCGGGAATTGTTCTGCGCTGGGAAGTTTCGCTACAGCCGAACCTTGTCGCGGGACAAGAGGTGATTAAGGGCTCTGCGGTTGATATTTTCGTTTCCGATGGTCCGGCACCGCGAGTTATTCCCGATCTCACAGGTCTCACTCTTGAAGCCGCAACCACGATGCTGAATGATCTCGATCTCACTCTTAACCGTGCCGATGATCAATTCTTCGTGATGGTGGCGCTCGGCGGGGTCGGTAGCCAGTCGCCGTTGCCAGGAGAGTTACTGGACCGCGGAAAAGCTGTCACCGTCTCAATTTCCAAGGGCCCCGATTTGCTCCCGGTTCCTCAGTTGAAAACATTGAAGATTGATCAAGTCCCTCTCGCTGTTGTCAACGCAGGCTTCACCTTGGGTAAAATTAGGGGTAACACTGAGGGCTATCCAATCGCCATTCGCTGGGAAGATGAAGTGGTGACTGCTGGTCAGCAGATACCACGCGGCAGCGTTTTGGACATCTTCTACTACGGATCGTGACAGGCTTTCTCGGCGATGTGCGAGAACGCCTAGGCTGATTGGTACTGACTTGAAGGAGTATGACCATGGGAACACTTGACGGACGCGTAGCGATTATCACGGGAGCAGGGCGCGGACTTGGGCGCGAGCACGCTTTGTTGTTCGCATCACAGGGAGCCAAACTCGTGGTCAACGACCTCGGTGGCGCCAATGATGGCTCGGGATCAGATATGACCCCTGCGCAGCAGACGGTGGCCGATATCAAGGCCATGGGCGGCGAAGCGATCGTTAATGGTGACAATGTCGCTGATTGGGCTGGCGCCAAGCGAATGGTTGATAGTGCCATTGAAACATTCGGCGATCTCGACATTCTCGTGAACAACGCCGGCATCTTGCGCGATCGAATGTTGTTCTCGATGGCCGAGAATGAATGGGACTCAGTCATTGAAGTTCACCTCAAGGGTCACTTTGCCCCGACGCATCACGCATCTGTTTATTGGCGTGAGCAGGCTAAGGCGGGAGTCACTCGGGCGCGCAACTTGGTGCACACCAGCAGTACCTCGGGCTTATTCTCGAATCCAGGTCAGGCAAACTATGGTGCCGCCAAATCAGGTATCGCGACATTCAGTCAAATCTGTGCCAAGGAACTTTCGCGTTATAACGTCAAAAGCAATGCCATCGCACCTGCTGCCCGCACCCGTTTAACGTTGGCGACTCCAGGTCTTGAAGATGTGATGGCCGCCAAAGAAGGCGCATTTGATATGTGGGATCCCGCAAATGTCAGTCCACTCGTGGGTTACCTGGCATCTGAACTATGTGAGTTCAGCGGCGAAACTTTTTATGTACAAGGCGGACAAGTGACCCGCGTTCAGACTTGGGTCATGGCTGAAGAGATCAACCAAAATGATCGTTGGACGATCGAAGGTCTTGCAACTGCGATGAGGGCTCTAGTTCCCAAGAGTTGAGTGCTGGGCGAAAAGGCCCGTGATGCAACAGATAAAAATCACTCAGTGATGTTTTTAATTTCTTCGGCAATCTTGGCCGTGATATCACTCTGAG
>SYDZ01000088.1 GCA_005801025.1 Actinomycetota bacterium | reverse complement strand
CTAGTTTTAAGCCCTTTGTGGCTTACGCGGCCCTTGACTCAGGGCAACTTGTGGGAGGTAGCGAATACGAGTATTCCGATCGGGGCTCTTACCAACTCACGAGCATTGACGAGGAAACATGTTTAGTGGTGAAATGCATTTATCGAAATGCGTTGTGTGCAGGAGGTAACTACGCCTGTCAATATGGCGACGTCACGGTTGAAGATGCGCTAGCGGTATCAAGCGATACCTTCTTTTATAAAATTGGTGAAGACATTTTCGCCCAGCGGGGTGGTCAGCCAATTCTCCAAGACGAAGTGAGAAAGTTTGGCTTTGGTAGCAGAACTGGCATTGATCTTCCCTTTGAGACGGCGGGCCGAGTGCCTGACAAAGTGAGTAAGAAAAAGTTGGTTGAAGATGGTGCTTTGATGGCAGGTGAAAGTGCTGACTATCTAGTGGGTGACAATGTGCAACTTGCCGTTGGTCAGGGGCTTTTGGCGGCGTCACCGTTGCAGTTGGCGCAGGCATATGGCGCCCTGGCAAATGGTGGAGATGTCAACCGCCCGCTCGTAGGACTGGCTTTGTTGCAACCTGGAACTCCCAATTCCGACATAGTTGGCTACGCCGATATGAGTCGGGCCGTCGTTGAAACTTTCTTGGCGAACAAAGACACCATTCGTAGTCTGAATATTCCTGACGACATTCGTGATCCGATCATCAGAGGACTGACTCGGGTGATTACCGGTCCTGGGGTGACCTTTGGGTCGTATCACTCCACAACGGGCGAGCGTTTGTTTCGGACTTATCCGTATGACATCCTCCCGATTGCCGGAAAAACCGGTACCGCTCAAGGACGCGCTGGACTTCCGTGGAACGACTCGTCAGCATTTGGTGCTTTTAGTCTTGATCCCGCTCAGCCAATAGTTGTCTCCGCATACTTGGAGAAAAGTGGCTATGGAGCAAAAGCCGCAGCACCTGTAGTGAAATGCATGTTCATGGCCGTAGCAGGCGTGGCCAAGATGGGCGAGGTTTTGCCATCCAACCCACTTGATATCACTGCCACTGTTGCTGCTCCGCAAAGGTTGCTTTCCAACAAAAGTTGTTTGGGTGGCGCAGCGTATGGCGGTCGTGACTGATGAGTCTGCCATTCTTGACGAGGCGGCCCAATTCAGGGCTTGGTAATATTCGCTCTGGGCCAAGCGATCCCCAGCGCAATATCGACTGGGTGATGTTGGGCTCAATTTTGGCGCTGGGGATTATCGGGGTCTTTGCGATTTATAGTGCCACGTATTGGAAGGTCGATAGTGACCCCTACTGGTTTACGGTTCGCCAGGTTGCGTTCCTTCTCGGGGCTGCATTGGCTGTCGCAGTCGTGATGTCGTTTGACTATCAAATGCTGCGTGAGCGGGCATATTTTCTCTACGGCTTATCTCTCACAGCGTTGCTCCTCGTTTTGTCGGTTGGGGCCTTGAAAGGTGGAGCACGATTGTCATTTGACTTTGGACCCATTGCTTTTCAGCCAGCCGAGTTCGCAAAACCTGCGGTGCTTCTGGCACTTGCAGCGTTTTACAGCGACTCTCGTGAAGACTCCATGAGTTATTCCAAATTCATCACTGGACTTGTACTTCTCGGCGCGCCGACAGTCTTGATCATTGTTCAACCTGACTTAGGGTCGGCTTTTGTTTTGATCGTCGGAGCTTTGAGCATCATGATTATGGCTGGAGCGCGTTTGCGTTATTTGCTTTTGATCAGTTTTTTGACCGTGACGACTGTGGCGGCGGCAGTCTTGGCGGGAATCGTGGACCGCTATCAGTTGAAGCGAATTACAGCCTTCATCAACCAGAACTCCACGGACGAAGATTTGGCTCGCTATGTCTTTCAGGTGCGCTATGCCAAAAGAGCCGTGGCCACGGGTGGCTGGTTTGGTAAGGGCTTCCTTGAGGCGCCATTGACAAATGGCAAATTCATTCCAGTGCAGCAAAGCGATTTCATTTTTTCCGCTATCGGTGAACAATTCGGCATGCTCGGCGGTGGAGTCGTTTTGGGTCTCTTCGCTCTGCTGCTGTTTCGAATCTGGCGGGTCGGACACCTCAGTAAAGACCTCTTCGGGGCGTATATCTGCGCTGGTGTTTTCGGAGTTCTGCTCTGGCATGTTTTCCAGAATGTTGGGATGACCATGGGGATTATGCCTGTGACTGGGGTGCCTCTGCCCTTTGTCAGTTACGGAGGGTCTTCACTTGCTTCTTTCGCCATCATGATTGCGCTCGTTGAGAATGTCCACATGCGTCGGATGCGCTGAAAATCCCCTGAAGTACCACGCTCGGCACTTATCCACAGGCTCAGGGGCCGATGAGTATCCCTTCAGGCAGGGGTGGCGGTACAATCGGTCTCGCATGACATCGCTCTGGTCGCGGCTTGAACCGTTTCTGGTAAGGGTGCGCCAATTAGCCAAACGACAAGGGCCTGAGATCCGCGTTGAGAATCTGGGTGAGCGCTCCATTGCCCTGACTGCTCGTGCGGTCGCGTGGCACATTGATCTGTCTCAGCAAAATGTCTTGGATACTCCGGCGCTTCCCAGCGCAGGGCTATTACCCCTTCACCATCGAATTGAGCGAGATACGGAGCACTTTTCTGTGCCCGTGACCCGCACAGCGCACCTTCGAGTGCGCTTAAGAGAGGAAACTTCCCATGAACGAGTCACTATTCCCCGACGACAGTCACGAGCCAGAAGCGGTTTCGCAGTCATCTGAATCGCCAGAATCGCCAGAATTATCTGAATCATCTGTGACCTCCGACAGTCCACGCAAAAAGCGTCGTCGCGGATCACGTGGGGGGCGTGGGCGAACACGTCCTGCGGGTGCTCCTAAGTCTGCTGACGACGGCGATCTTGAAAATGATGATTTTGAAGACGTTGATGATTTTGAGGACGTTGATGATTTTGAGGACGATCCAACTATTGATGAATCAGCAGGGTTGCCCGGTGTAGCACTTGATTTTGAACTACCAGAGCGTATGAGTGAGGGGCGGCCCGACGCAGATGTCGCTGAGGCAGCCTTGGTTCAACGGCCGAAAATCGGGGACACTCGATCAAGTTCAGTTCCCGCAACTCCGCCACTATCGGCACAAGGCCCACGGGGCGTCACGATGCCTGGAGGTACTCGCGCCGGTGGACCTCGTCTGGGGGAGCGTCGCGTCAAGGGCCACAAAGCAGCACCCAAAAACTCTTCCGACGTTGATGGTGAAAAGGTGGAGAACCCAGGTGATGGTGCTGCGGTTGAAGGTTCAGGTACGACTGCACCCGCAAAGAAAAAGCGTAAGCGCAATAATAAAGCTCGTGGTGGGGCAGATATTCGTCACAACGATCGAACCGATGCCGATGTGGTTGAGCGCCGCCGAGGTCGCGAACGCAATGGGCGTCCGATCGGGCGTTACTTTATGGCCGTGCAAGTGCGTGCCGACATTACCCAAGTGGCGGTCATGGAAGGGCGCAGCCTGATTGAGCATTACGTGAGTCGTCCCGCAGACGATGAATCGCAGATTCACGGAAATATTTATGTCGGAAAAGTGCAAAATATCTTGCCGGGTATGGAAGCGGCTTTTGTTGATATTGGCACGCAGAAAAACGCGGTTCTTTATCGCGGTGACGTGCAATATGACGCTGAGGACATTGTGGATAGTGAGCCACGTATTGAGCAGATCCTCAAGGGTAAGCAACTCATCGTGTGTCAGATCACTAAGAATCCGATCGGTCTGAAGGGGGCACGTCTGACACAAGAAGTCTCCTTGGCTGGTCGTTTTGTCGTTTTGATTCCGAACTCAAGGACCTACGGCATCTCAAAGCGTTTACCCGATGATGTGCGTAAACGATTGCGTAGCATTCTTGACCGTGTCAAACCAGAACAGCATGGGTTGATTGTGCGAACGGCAGCCGAAGCCGCTACTGAACATGAATTGCAGGCCGATATGACGCGCCTGTTGGATCAGTGGGCTGCGATTGAAGCCACGGCCGCTAAAGCTGGTGGACCGACGCTGTTATATCGCGAACCTACACTCGCTGTGCGAGTAATTCGCGAAGAGTTCAACTCGGATTACCGCGGGGTCATCATTGACGATCGCCAACTCTTTGAAGATGTTCATTCTTATGTTTGCGCTTTTAATCCAGAGCTTGCTGATCGTGTCGAGTATTTTGACCCAGCCGTCGAGGGATTGCCGATTTTTGAGAAGAACCATGTGCATGAGCAGATCCACAAAGCTTTGGATCGCAAAGTTTGGTTGCCATCTGGGGGCTCTTTAATCATCGAGCACACCGAAGCCCTCACCGTCATTGACGTCAATACGGGTCGCAATGTGGGTACCTCGAACCTGGAGGCCACGGTCTTCGCCAACAACCTTGAGGCGGCCGAGGAGGTCGCCCATCAACTGCGGTTACGCGATATAGGCGGCATCATCGTCATTGACTTCATTGACATGGAGATCAAGGAAAACCGCCGCAAGGTGGTCGATGCCTTTAAGTCTGCTCTGTCTCGCGATAAGACCAGAACTCAGGTTTTCGACATTTCTGAACTCGGTCTAGTGGAAATGACACGCAAGCGGATCGGCGAGGGATTGCTCACCAATTTCGCTGATCAGTGCCCTAATTGTGAGGGTCGCGGGATTCAGGTGAACCACGATTTATTGAACTGATGACGAGTCCTGATGTGGGCGTTGTAATTGGGTCATTATTGCAGGTAGCGTCGCTATTCGCTATGTACGCAGTGATCGCAACCGGTGGCAAACAGGTCCGAGTGGCCGAGGGCCAGCAAGTGCATGTAGAACTTCTCGGCCTCGAACAGGGCGCCGCGGTGGACTTCACGCCCGTGCTGGTCGTCGACGGCAGTACCGTTCTCGCCACACCTACCCAACTCGCCGGATCAAAAGTTTCGGGTCGCATTGTCGGCTCAGCTTCTGGTCCGAAGATTAATGGCTTTGTCTATAAGCGCCGCACTAATCAGCGCCGTCGTTATGGTCACCGCCAGCACTATCAGGTGGTCGAGATCACCTCAATCGTGAAAGGCTGACACATGTCAAAGACTAAAGGCGGCGGTTCTACAAGGAACGGCCGTGACTCAAACGCACAACGCCTCGGCGTGAAATCTTTTGGTGGAACTTCAATTACTGCTGGAACGATTTTGATCCGCCAGCGTGGCACCACTTTCCATGCAGGTAAAAATGTAGGGCGTGGTGGCGATGACACATTGTTCGCTTTAGTCGATGGAACTGTTCAGTTCGGTAGCCGTAAAGGGCGCCGAGTGATTGATGTGGTCCCAGCCGAATAGGTCCTTTCATACTTGGTATTTAAAACGACCGCCTTCGGGCGGTCGTTTTGTTTCTCAGGAGATGTTAGACGTCAATGCCCTGTGGGAGGCGATCCTCGCTCCATCCAAGGAGCACCGCTCCTTGACGGCATGCGAAACGGTCAGTCATGCCAGCCACATATGCCACAGCGGAGTGCTGGGCATGGATTGAACCACTTGTGAAACGCAGGTCGTCGGGGAGATGGTCTGGCGAGACAGTGTAGAACTCCACCAGAGCGCGTAAGAGTGCGATGACTTGATTTGCTTGGTGACGACTTGCGGGTCGCAGATACACCTCTTCGTAGTTGAACTTGCGAAAGGCAGCGAGAGCTTCGGCAATATCTGGCTCCATTCCGATGCGTCCAGTCTTCATCGCGGCCAGCACCATTGAGGTAATGAAAGTGCCCAGTTGTTGCGAACGAGTGGTGCCGCAACGTGATTTCACGACAGGTGGTAACTGATCGGGGGTGACGATCCCAGCATCAACAGCATCCTCAAAGTCATGACACACATAAGCAATGCGATCAGCCCAACTGACTACTTCACCTTCAGGAGTTGCCGGTGCGGGGCGACTCCACGAATGGTTGCGGATTCCGTTAAGGGTTTCGATGCACAGATTGAGTGGTACGAGGGTCACATCTGCGCCCCACACCGCGTGATCGAAGCCGCCGTCAATGTACGGCGCTAATGCATCCTCGCTGGCATGGCCGCCGGGTCCATGACCGCAATCATGGCCGAGGGCGATGGCTTCAGTCAGCGTGACATTGAGTCCGAGTGGGCGGGCAACAGAGGCGGCCACCTGAGCGACTTCGATGGCATGTGTGAGACGCGTCCGTTGGTGATCATCGGGAAATACGAATACTTGTGTTTTGCCCGCCAGTCGGCGAAACGCTGGAGCATGCAGAATACGATCGCGATCGCGTTCGAAACATGTGCGAAATGGATCGGCTTGTTCGGCAATGGCCCGATTGCCAGCAGCAAATGAACGCGTCGCCAAGCGACTTAAAGTTGAGTCCTCGGCCTCTTCTCGTTCTGAGCGCGAGCGATGTTGAACTGAGCCGGTCCCTGCCCACGAGTCGGCATGGGCCAAGGTCACCCCAGCTCCAGAGTCTGAGCCGGCCATCGTGCTGGCCCAGCGTTCGGCCCGTTCCTGCATATCTGGATCCGTATGAGGGCTGTCGTTAGGTGATGTCAATGGATCGTCGCTCACTCCACAACAATACGTCGGGGGTGTGGGTGCTGGTGGAGGTATCGTAGACGTTCATAGTGAGAGGTCGCAATGAGCCAGTTCGT
>SYDZ01000087.1 GCA_005801025.1 Actinomycetota bacterium | reverse complement strand
GCACTGGCTTGCGACCCATGATTCCAGGAGCCTGAATCTCCATGCGACGCTGCTGCACTCCCACGAGTGGACCTTTTCCGTCAATCGGTTCGCCGAGAGCGTTCACAACGCGACCGAGCACACCTTCGCCAACAGGTACCGACAAAATCTCGCCAGTTGCCTTCACGGTCTGACCTTCTTCAATGCGATCGGACTCGCCAAGTACTACGGAGCCAATTGATTCTTCTTCAAGGTTCAAAGCCAATCCTCGAGTTCCGTCTTCGAACTCGAGGAGTTCGTTAACAGCACAATCAGGCAAGCCCGAAATATTGGCAATACCGTCACCGACTGAGGTCACGCGACCAACAGTGCGGGCTTCGAGCGAAGGCGTAAAGCCTTCGAGGTTCTTCTTGATCGCCGATGCAATATCAGCTGCGGACAGTGTTAGTTCTGCCATGTCATCTCTCGTTCCATTTCCATCGCTCGGCCTTTAGAGCCGGCTCTTTACGTTGTCCAGGCGGGTGCGGATACTTCCGTCAATGACGGTGTCACCTACGGTTGCCACAATTCCGCCAATGATTGACGGATCCACAATAACCTTCAGATTTACTTCTTTGCCCGTGGCGTTAGCCAAGGCAGCAGCAAGGCGAGCTTGTTGATCTGCAGTGAGTGCCACTGCTGAACGCACTTGTGCAACTTCGAGTTGCTTAGCACTTGATGCTCGCTTCACTAACTTGTCAATGATGGCTGGCAGATCGCGCCCACGACCGCTTCCCACGACCATGGAGACCAACTGCACTGAGGTTCCGGTGACCTTTCCACCCAACAAGTCTTCAACGATTCCTTGACGACGCGCCACAGGAATCTTTTCGTCTGTTAACGCGTTGCGAAGTGCATCGTTTGACTCAAGTGTGCGAGCCAAACGGAACAACTCATCTTCAACTTCGTCAAGACTTCCTTCGGCACGTGCAATCTCAAAGAGTGCTCGTGCGTAACCTTCGATGCGATTGTCACTCATCGTGAAGCACCTACTTTCGAAATAAAGTTCTCAATCAGTTCTTGTTGCGTGGCATCAGTAAGTGAAGTACGCACAACCTGATCAATTGCTGCGCCAGACAAACGTGAAATCTCAGCCCGCAATTCATCGCTGACTCGAAGTCCAATGGACACGATCTCGCTCTGACCGCGTTCTTGAATCTCCACAAGTTCTTGAGCCAAACGAGCACGACCATCACGGAGCAAGGCTTCGGCTTGAATATTGGTCTCAGCCAAAATTCGCGCCCGTTCCGAGGCGATGTCACCAATTGCTTGACGAATATCCTGCGCCTCTTGTTCAGCCGAGGCCAAATCACTTGCGCCCGAGTCAAGTTCGGCCTGGATTGAAACCGTGCGAGCCGACAAGGTCTTCTTCGCTAGCGGAAGCACGAACTTGATCAACAGACCGAAGATCAGCGCAGAAGCCATCGTGCCGAAAATAATTTCGTACGGCTCAGGCCAGATCCATGAGTGCGTCTGTACGGCTTCTCCAACTTCAGACATGAACCTCAACGCGCACCTCCAGCAATCAATGAATCAACAATGCCCTGCACCTTGGATGCGTCTGGACGATGACCCGACGCCAATTCAGCTGCGTGGGCGCTCACCGCCGCAACTGCGTCACGGACATCTCCGACAGCAGCAACGCGCGCCGCTTCATTGGCAGCAATGGCATTAGTTCGATCGGCTGCGATAGCGGCATTAACTTTGGCGACTGCCGCCGTGCGCTCCGCTTCGAGAGTCTGACGCGCAGCATCGATAATCGTTTTTGCTTCGCTACGTACGCCAATCAACTGCCCTTCGTAACTCGCTACATCAGCACGTGCCGACGAACGCAGGGCCGTGGCACTTTCGTGGGAGCCGCGAATTTTGTTGTAACGAGCTTCCATGCCCTTTCTCACCCGAGGGAACAAATACACGCGCATGACGACGAACAGAACTATGAACGCGCCTCCACCCCAGACGAGCTCTTTACCTTCTGGAGCGATCGGGCTGGGGTCTTTTGCTGCTACCTCGGCGGTTGCCTCGGTGGATGCCATAGCAACCATCGGTTCACCAGTGTCACCACTGACGGGCGTATCGCCTTCAGAAGCATGCAACCTGCCTTCACGCGTCATGACGACGGCGACGGTGTGCATAAGTTCTCCTTACAGACCGAGAAGGATGAATACTACGAAGCCAATCAACGCCAACGCCTCGGTGAAGGCGATACCGAGGAACATCGTGGTGCGGACCATACCCGCAGCCTCTGGCTGACGAGCCATGGCTTCGATGGCCTTACCGACGACGTAACCGATGCCGATGCCAGGCCCGATTGCGGCCAAACCATAAGCGAAGCCAGCGCCGATTGCGGCGTTGGCCTTCTTTGCATCTGCTGGGTCTACTGCTGCTGCAGCAATGTGGATTAACGCTTCCATTTTTGTATTTCTCCTTTAGGGATTGTTGTGGGAGTTCGGATCAGTGTTCGATATGTCGAGCACTGTTAATAAAAACAGCGGTAAGAATTGTAAAGATATAAGCCTGCAAAAAGCCCACGAGGACCTCGAAGGCCGTGAGGAAAATCAACATGAAGAGTGGCAGAACTCCCATCGGGCGCAAGAACATCTGCTTTGTTTGAGCAGTGAACATCGCATTCGACAAGAACGCAAAGGTCACGAGGAGCATGTGACCAGCCAACATGTTGGCGAAAAGTCGCACTGCCAGCGAGAACGGACGCAAAACAATGTTGGAGAGGAATTCAATGGCGCCCACTAGTGGACGCATGCCAACAGGAACGCTCTTCGGCCACACCATGGCGCCGATGTACTTGAATCCGTTGTGACGGAAACCGACAGCGTTGTAAATGACCCACACGACCAAAGCCAAGAAAAGCGGAATCGCCATACGCGCAGTCGCCGGCATCTGCAGAATCGGAATAATTCCAGGCAGGTTGCAGAAGTAGATGAAGAGGAACAGTGACAGCAAGAACGGTGTCCAGCCGATTCCGTCCTTACCCATGGTCTGCATCACGATGTCGCGCTCAATGAACTCGACGGACCTTTCAGCCAAGTTTCGTGAACCAGTCGGGGCTACTAAGGGATCCTTACGCGAAGCGAGGAAGAAGAGCAACATACTGCCGAACGCTGCCAAGCAGGCGATGATCGAAATTTTGTTGAAACTTGTGAACAGGTCGCGCCAACGGATGAGTTCGTTGATCGGAGGAAATTCTAGGGCGAACATATTATTTACCTTTGGTTCGTCGGAGACTTACGGGCGGAGGGTTTAAGCCCGGGATAAGCAAGCGAGATTGAAATGTATTTCAACTCCCATACAAGAAGCCCGAGGTGCGTGATAATAATAGTGCCTCCAAGAGCCCCCAATGAAATCCAAGAGGTGTCGCGGACGATAAAAACAGCCAAAAAAATCAGCCCAAGCCGTAACAAGTAGCCAAAAAGAGCTGCCCCCATCATCAGACCCAACGAAATCCGTGCGGTCACTGCCATCAGTCCGGCTGCACACAGGAAGTTGATGAGCACAATGGCTATTGCATAAACCGCACTAATCGCCCCATCCATACCGGCAAAAACCGAACACACGGCCACGATGATCGGGGTCACCAAGATTCCGCGCTTCAAAATGTCTAAAGACACCAGAATTTCTGGGGCATCGCCTTCAAGACGCGTCATCATTGGGGAAACAGACTCGTTGCTCATCGGGGCGCCTCCTCTGCAGACTGATGCGCACCACTCCCGATGCGACGTTCAGCCTCAAGGGTTCGCATGCGCTCTTCGTAGGAAAACCATATTTTTGCGAACGTGCCCACGGTGGCCAAAAGGGTCAAAACGATTGTGAAAATTGGGCGTGTTCCCAACCACGAGTCAACCAACCAACCCAGGCCCAGGAAAAGACCCATGGTCATGGCGATTTCCATACCCTGACCCAACCCTTGATCGACGCTACTTGAACGATTCAGGCGCAAAATGGTGCCAGAGACGCGCTGCGACATCTGCGCCGGACGCGACTTGGCGGCGGGTAGCGAGGAGTCGGGCGAGGAGGAGTCAGACATGAGAGAAAGTGTCGTTTGTAGGTCAATGCGACCCTAAAACACGCTCTAATCTACCCGTT
>SYDZ01000086.1 GCA_005801025.1 Actinomycetota bacterium | reverse complement strand
CAATGCACCAATCGCAATGTGGGTGCCTACATCTTTGATGTATGAAAGATCTGTGATGCGACCGACATCAACAAGTACTGATGGCGCTACCAAGCGCAATTTCATTAATGGCAACAAACTGTGGCCACCAGCGAGGAACTTGGCGTCCGAACCGTGCTGACCAATGAGGGAAATAGCTTCTGCGGCCGAACTGGCGCGAACGTAATCAAATGCTGCGGGGATCATTTCGTTTTCCTCACTTGCCTGCTGCGGCCAAAACGGCCTTGACAATGTTGTGGTATCCAGTGCAACGACAGAGGTTTCCCTCAAGACCGATGCGCACTTCTTCCTCGGTTGGATTGGGGATTTCTTTCAGCAAACTCGTGGCCGCCATGACCATTCCGGGAGTGCAATATCCGCACTGCAGACCATGGTTCTCCATGAATGCTTGTTGCATCGGGTGCAGAGTTCCGTCAGCGCCGGCCATGCCTTCAATGGTGGTGATATTTGCACCGTCGGCTTGAACTGCAAGGACTGTGCAACTCTTGACGGCTTCACCGTCAATGTGCAAACTGCAGGCTCCGCAGGACGAAGTATCGCAGCCAATATTGGTGCCTGTGAGTTCGAGAACTTCGCGCACATACTGCACAAGCAGTGTGCGTGGTTCAACCTCGCTGGTGTGCTTCTTTCCGTTCACGGTGACTTGAATTTGCACGGTTTCATCCCCTTCAACAGCCAATGTCTGATCTGCTCCGATGCAGATCAAAAACCGGACGACCTATTCTGCCCGATCAGAGGTGAGCCTCAATCATCAGACATCTCTACCGTAGACGCTCGATGACCTCGGTGGGAAGTGCTGGCAGTCCTGCCACCTCAAAACCAAATACAGCGGCTGCTATGGCCTCCGCCCCATCAACCAAGCGGGGTCCAGGTCGGACAACGACGGCGTCCGCATCAATGGCCCAAATCGCAGCGCGCTGAGGCATCTGAGCGAGCACAGCATGTGCTTGGGCGATGGCTCCAGGTAGCCCGTATCCACAGGGTGAGACGATGATGTGATCCGGGTCGGCGAGGCGGATGTGATCCCAATCCGTCGGGACAGAGCGTTCTCCAGCACGGGACAAAATCGGCTCAGCGCCCGCGGCTACCACAATGTCGGGTACCCAATGACCGCCAACAAAAGGCGGGTCAACCCACTCAAGGATAAAGACTGTCGGTCGTTCCCGCCCATTGAGATGACGTTCGGTGCGCTTGGAAAGGTTCTTCAATCGTTGATGTAGCGATTCCACGAGAGTCCGCCCGCGTTCGGACACGCCAGCGGCATCTGCCACAGTTTGAACTGACTCAATCACCTCATTCAAAGTGTGGGGATCAATTTGGAGAACCGTGGCATGGCAGTTCAGTCGGGAAATGGCTTTATCCACCTCGCCGCTGGGAACTGCACACACGCGACAGAGATCTTGACTCAAAATGAGGTCTGGATTGCAACGTGCCAAGGCTGCATCATCAAGGGAATACAACTCGTCACCCGATGCCAGACGAGAGCGCACGAGTTCGTCTATCTCCAGTGGCGTGAGATGTGTGGTGTCCATGCCACCCACCACAATTTCTCGACCTTGACGGGCCTCGGCGGGGAAATTGCACTCAAAGGTGACGCCGAGAAGTTGCTCTCCTAAGCCAAGGTCAAAAACAATCTCTGTTGTTGAGGGAAGCAAACTGACAATGCGCACCATGGCAGAGTATTCGCTGAAGAGCGTAAACGGTGAGTTCGTCTCGGTGAATTGTGTGGATTACTGGTCGAATTTCTTGATGCCCGCTATGGCATACCAGCAGGAGAGCAAGAGTAAGACGGCGATTGCCAACAATCCACCCCAGGAACCTTCCCAAGTGACGTCACCAAGGAAACCTTGTCGCGCAAGACGCAACACATTAGTCATTGGATTGATCCGTGCCACTGAACTCAACCATCCAGTCATTGCAGAAATAGGAACTTGTGATGTGGAGAGAAAAATCGTGAAGAAGATACCAAATTGAGTCAACGTTGCGGCTCCAAGATTTTGCAGACGAAATGTCAGTCCCAAAGCAAAGGCACAAGACACGAGGCCGATACCAATTGCTGAGATCGCCAGGCATACAAGTGCCAATAGTCCGCCAGGAGTATTCATTCCTCCCAGAAATCCGATGATAATGACGAAGGCTACGGGCACGATGCAACGCACGATTGCAGCGGCGAGGGGAGCGGCGACCATCACCCAGCGACGCGTTGGTGCCAACAAGATGCGATCAAAGAAGCCAGTTTGCATATCGTTGATGAGACCGAAACTGACACCCACTGCGCCGAAACTGGCACCCTGAATGGCGTTCAGCGGCACATACCAATCAAGGGCATTCTTGATCCCGAGACTTGTCACCGCAAATCCGAAAGCACCGCTGAAGGCAATGAGTTGAAAAACTGGCATGATCAATGACGGGATGAATGCCGAAGGCATGCGACGAACTCGCATCATCGAACGTTGCACAAGAACCTTGATGACATCTATTGGTTGGGCAGCGTGCAGTCCAGTTTCTATGGACGAGGAGACAGGAGATGAACTCATGATGCGGCTAGTCGTTTCGAGAGTGAGCGGAGCGCGAAAAAGATACTGACGATGGCAACTGCGAGGGGGAGCAGCCAGGCCTTTGCGAACTGTGAGAAATCAAGTTCCTGGTTGATGAAACCCTGGAAACCTTCAACGATGTGCGATATCGGATTCCAGTCAGCGACAGTTCGATACCAGCCACTCATGTAATGACGTGGGAAAAACGCCGAAGATAAAAACATCAAAACAAAGATTAATGGAAAGGCACTTTGTACCACTTCGGAACTTCCACTTTTGATCGCTAAGCCTGCCATCATCGCGCTCATGGCGAGGCTCAATAAAGCCCCTCCGATGACGAGTCCAATGAATCCCAATGGACCACTCTTGAGGCGCGCTCCAGCGCCGATAAATACCAGTAGGAATATTGTCACTTGAATCACGGCAACGACCATGCTCCCAGCCAGGCGACCCAAGACGATAGAGGTGCGACTGATAGGTGAAGCGAGCAATCTTTCAAAGAAACCTTGTTCAATGTCAATTGCTAAATCGCTTGCTGCCGAAATTGAAGAAAAGAGTACGCCCTGGAGAACGGCTCCGGCGATGGCATAGTTCAAAAATGATGTGGCGATATTTTTGGTGAAGTAGGGGTCCTCGGCCAACTTGTGAAAACTTGCTGAGCCAAGAGCGGCAAAAAATAACGGGAAAATAAAAGAAGGAGCAATGATTGCCGGCTGGCGTAAACGGCCGAGCACGCTGCGCTTCGTGAGCACAAAACTGTGTTGGAATAGCGAACGCAACGATCGCGGGGACTTCATCAAATGCGGAGCAGTTATCGCGATATTCATCAACGGTCACGGCGCTTGCGACGGCCTTGAGTTTCTTGTGTATCCACCGCTTCGGAATTTTTCTCACCTGTATCAGTCTTACCTGCGCCTTCAAGGCGATGTCCCGTTGCCTCGGCGAAGACATCATCCAAACTGGGTTCGTCAAGTTCTAGATGACGAACCTTGAGTCCAGCTTCGTCAAGTGCGCGGATCACTGTTGCGACGTCTTCGGCACCGCGTGCGAGGCCGACTCCCAATGTGCCTTCTGATGTCGTGCGTAAATCACCAAAGCGCGCCAGGATAGAGCGGGCTTCTTCGGACTGATCGCTCCCCACTTTGATACTCAAAGTGGGTGAGCCAACCATCGCTTTGAGTTCACGCGGCGCACCTTGTCGAACAATTCGTCCATGGTCAATGATTGCCACTCGATCAGCGAGTTGATCGGCTTCCTCAAGGTATTGGGTGGTGAGAAGAACAGTCGTTCCGCCAGCATTGAGACGTTTGACTTCCTCCCATAACGTCAAACGACTCATGGGGTCGAGACCTGTCGTCGGCTCATCAAGAAACAATACGGTGGGTTCGTGAACAAGCGAGAGAGCTAGGTCAAGGCGACGTCGCATGCCGCCGGAATACGTCCCGACGCGGCGGTCAGCAGCCTCGGTTAGACCAACGCGCCCAAGCAGTTCTTCGCCGCGAGTTTTCCCAGCATTTTTCGACAGACCATAGAGAACTGCTTGCAAAGCCAACAGTTCACGACCAGTCATCAATGGATCGATGGCGGCATCTTGGAGTGCCACACCGATGGAGCGTCGAACTAGGTCAGCATTTTTGACGACGTCATACCCTGCCACGGTGGCAGTCCCCGAGGTGGGCTTGAGCAAGGTTGTGAGCATGCGCACTGTTGTGCTCTTGCCGGCACCGTTGGGCCCAAGGAAACCAAAGATTTCGCCTTGCCGAACTTCGAGGTCAACCCCATCGACTGCTTTGACAATGTTGACACCAGAACCAAAGTGGCGGACCAATCTGCTGGCGAGAATCGGGGAGACAGACATAAGGTTGTATCCTACAAATGATGGGTCTGAGGAGCCTCACCCACGAAGATTTGTCAGTTTTTATCTCAACGTGCGGCTTGGATTGCTTGCCAGACGCGCTCAGCGGTGCACGGCATTTCGATATTGCGCACGCCTAAATGTGAGACAGCATCAACAACGGCGGACTGCAGGGCTGGCGTTGAGCCGATAGTGCCTGATTCGCCAATGCCTTTGGCTCCCAGCAAGTTGATGGGGGTCGGAGTCTCCATATGCACCACCGTGACGCTCGGCAGTTCGGCCGCTGAGATGAAGCCGTAGTCCGCCAAGTTGGATGTGATCGGGTTGGCATCAGAGTCGTACATAACCTCTTCGAGCAGCGCTTGAGCGGCTCCCTGAGCCACGCCACCGTGGATCTGACCCTCGAGGAGCAACGGATTGAGAACTTTGCCAGCATCGTCACAGGCAGTGTGCGCAATATGGCGAACTTTGCCTGTCTCAGTGTCAACTTCCACGACAGCAACATGTGCCCCAAAGGGGAAAGTTGCGCCGGAGACGTTGATGACATCGGCATGGTTGAGGCCGCCAGATGATTTTTCGGCGACGGCGAGATCTGCCCAAGTTTTTGTGACCGCTGGTGTGCCCACAACATGGAAGGAAGCGCGATCTTTATCCAAGACAACATCGGCTTCGCTCACTTCAAGAATGCGCGCGGCGACTGACTTGGCCTTATTGACCAATTCGCCGGCCACTGCGAAGACTGCGTTTCCACCCTGTTGCAAGGATCGTGAACCCATGGTGCCAGTACCGATCGGAACAAGGTCGGTGTCGCCCCAGACAAGTTCAATCTTGTCCATTGGGATGCCGGTCTGCTCTTGTACAAGCATGGACCATGCTGTGTCGTGACCTTGTCCATGAGGAGACGTGCCGGTGTAGACCACAGCACGACCGTCATCAAGCACTTCAACTTTTGCTGATTCGCCGTTGCCGACACCACCAGTGATTTCGACGTACACGCTGACGCCGATACCTAACTGCTTGGTGTCACCACCCGCACGACGCTTCGCCTGCTCGGCGCGCAACTCGGCGTAACCGGCGACCTGCAAGGCCTTGTCCAGCGCAGTCTCATAATCGCCAACGTCATAGGTCTGACCGACAACAGTCGTGTGTGGCTCAAGGAACTTGGGGATCAAGTTGATCCGTCGGACTTCAGCGGGATCCATACCGATCTCAAAGGCAAATAGATCCATGGCGCGTTCAATCGCTGCCGTTGCTTCGGGACGCCCAGCGCCGCGGTAGGCAACAACAGGAGTTGTGTTGGTGACGACGGAGGTCGTACGACATTCAATATTGGGAATTGCATACACGCCACTTGACATAGGGCGAGTCATGAATGGGGCCAAGATCGTTCCCATATCAGCAAATCCGCCAGCATCTTGAATCGCCCACAACTGGTAGTGGGTGACTTTGCCGGCTTTAGTTCCGCCCAAAGTGATGTACTGCAGCTGTGCGCGACCATGACCAAGAGCAACCATTGACTCGCTCCTCGTCTCGCGCCACTTCACGGCACGACCAACTTTCTTGGCGATTACACCGAGCAGAAGTTCTTCTGGATAGGCGCCAATCTTGGCTCCAAATCCGCCACCAACATCGGGGGTGAGAATATGAACTTGAGTCTCGGCGACACCATTAGCGGCAGCGATCGGAGCGACTGTACCTTGGGCGTGCTGAGTTGAAAGCCATTGTGTCAAACGTCCATCGTCACCCCATACGGCAGCAGCACCACGAACTTCTAACGGACAAGGTGCGACGCGCTGATTCAGGAAGCGACCTTTCACGATGACTTCGCAACCTTCAAAATAAGCGTCACCAGTGTTTTCTGGAATACCAAGCGCAGTTGTATCAAAGACAACATTGCTTCCAGCGGATTCGTAGATATGTGTGCTACTCGCCATTGATGTTTCAAGGTCAACGAATACTTCGAGATAGTCGTAATCAACGATGATTGCCTCAGCGGCATCTTCACCTTGTTCACGAGTTTCGGTGACGATAGCCACGATTGGCTCGCCGACATATCGCACTTTGTCGCTCGCAAGAAGTGTGCGCGCGACCATTGGGTTGAAGGCCGCTGGTATAGGCTGCAAGTCAAGTGAGGCCGCGGTGAAAACCGCGACGACACCCGGCATTGATTCTGCTTCTGAGGTATCGATTGACAAGACGCGCGCATGAGCTGCCGAGGACCGCGCATACGTGACGTGAAGACCCCCTACGAGACTCGGCTCATTCAGCAAGTCGTCAACGTACTCACCGCCAGTTGTAAGAAACTTTGGATCTTCTTTGCGAAGAACACGATTACCAAGAATGCTGCCACCAGTCACGATTGAACCCCTGTGTACAAGTGCTGAGAACTGCTCCCAACAGATGAGACATTACTCCTATGAAGTGCTCATCGTTACTGTCGAAGTCACAGTTAACTTGGTCTCACGGGGTCTGCTGAGAAGCCTCAACGACCACCTCGGCAACCTTGATGGTCACGATTTGGGTGATGAGATCGTACGGCCAGCCATTGGGGAGGTCCACTGGCGCTCGGTTGTCACCAATGATCTGTCGGCGCGACTCACCCGCCAAGATGAAGCCCAATTCATCTCGGGCTGCGTCCTGCACCCCGGCAGCCGTCTTGAGTCGATCAACTTCGGTTTGCAGTTCGTCATTGGCCTTGCGAATAATCTCCAGTTCTTTTTCCCGCCCCGAGACTTCGCTTCGTTGCCCAAACCAGGACGTGGCGGGCAAGACCAAGAAAGAGTTGCCGAAGGAAATGAAGACCACAAGGGCACCGACGCCGATCGCAATGCGCCCGAGAACTTTGGGAACAATTCGTTCGGAACGTGGCGTAGGTCGGGTGTGATCTGTGGCCAAAGCGATTTTTGAGCGGGCCTTCTTTGTCGGAGATTTCTTGGCACGTGTTTTAGAGCGCGGGATGCTTGTGGTTTTATTTCCGCGCGACATCCCTTTATTCTGCCCGTTTGAGACGGGCAAGTGGCGTCATGCCAAGACTGACGAGGTTCAGGCAAGTGGGGCGAGGGCTGATCGACCGCGAAAAGCTGCCGTTTCGCCCAACTGCTCTTCAATCCGTAGCAGCTGGTTGTACTTGGCAACTCGGTCACTACGCGCTGGAGCACCAGTTTTAATCTGACCACAATTCGTGGCCACAGATAGATCGGCGATTGTGGCATCTTCGGTCTCGCCACTGCGATGACTCATCACGCTGGTGTAGCGATGGCGGGATGCCAATTCGATCGTTTCCAGGGTTTCTGTGAGAGTGCCAATTTGGTTGAGTTTGATGAGCACGCTGTTGCCAATCTTGCGTTCAATACCCATCGCAAGGCGGGCAGCGTTGGTGACAAACAGGTCGTCCCCGACGAGTTGAACTCTGCTTCCGAGTTCTTGTGAGAGAGCAGACCAGCCATCCCAATCATCTTCTGCCATGCCATCTTCAATCGAGACGATGGGGTATGTGTTGACAAGACGAGCCCAGTAATCAACGAGTTCATCGCTCGTGAGGACCTTGCCCTCGCCTGCGAGGTGATAGCAGCCGTCTTTGTAGATTTCGCTCATGGCTGGGTCGAGAGCTATGGCAATGTCGGTGCCAGGTGTAAAGCCTGAAGCAGTAATTCCCTCAAGCAAAATTTTGATGGCATCTTCATTGCTTGCCAAGTTCGGAGCGAATCCACCCTCATCGCCGACGGCGGTCGACAAACCGCGAGATTGCAAAATCTTTTTGATTTGGTAATACGTTTCAGTTCCCCAACGCAAAGCCTCTCGAAAGCTCGGAGCGCCGATCGGCATAATCATGAACTCTTGGAGATCAAGAGTGTTGTCAGCATGAGCACCACCGTTAATCACATTCATCATCGGCACGGGCAAGACGTGAGAGTTCGGTCCGCCGATAGAGCGCCAT